>CAJZEA010000065.1:0-7880 GCA_915066515.1 uncultured Neisseria sp.
CCGGAAGTTTTTCCCGCGCCTGCGCCAATATTTCGCGGCCGCCGTACAACGTGGGCAGCAGGGAAAACGCTTTGCGCCACATACCGTCCAAAGCCCAGGCTTCCACCTGTCCGCGGACGGCGGCCACGTTTTTGTCCTGCATCATGGCCAACAGCGTTTCCGCCTGCTGCGGCGACAGTTCGGCCGACGCGGCCAGTGCGCGGAATACGCCGATATGCCCCAAAGACAGCAGCACGTCGCCGAAATCGGCCAAGGCCAAACTGTCCAGCATCAGGCCGATGATTTCGATATCGGCTGCAATGCCGTCGAAGCCGTAAAGCTCAGCACCGGCCTGCAAAGGTTCGCGGCTGTTGAGGAAGCCTTCCGGGCGGGCGTGCAGCACCGATCCGGCATAGCACAGGCGGTTGATGCCTTGATTGGCCGACAGCAGGTGGGCGTCGATGCGCGCCACCTGCGGCGTGATGTCGGCGCGGATGCCGAGCTGGCGGCCGCTGATTTGGTCTACAAAGCGGATGGTTTTCAGGGACAGTCCCGAATCGATATGGGTCAGCAGCGAATCGCTGTACTCCATCAAAGGGGGATGCACGAGTTCGTAGCCGTGCGAGCGGAACAATGCCAATAATTTCTCTTTTGCACTTTCAAGCTGACGTGCGCCGCTTGGAAGGATATCGGCGATATATTCTGGTAGTTGCCAAGACTGCGTCATGATTGGTTTCCGACGCCCGAATCCGTGCGTCTGCCGGAGTTTTTAAAGCCGAACTTTAACATAAAAAAACAAATTTTGCAGACGATTGAATCATGCCGGAAGTTTAACCGTGCCTCAGGCCGCAGATATGCCGTTTACTCCGTTTGCGCCAATTCCTCCGCCGCTGTTTGAACCATGTCCGGTGTGAGTTTGTTCAGGCAGTCGGTGTGCCCCAGCGGGCATTCGCGTTTGAAGCAGGGCGAGCATTCGAGGTGCAGGCTGACGATTTTGGCTTTTGGGCTCAAGGGCGGGGTGTGGTCGGGGCTGGACGAACCGTAGGCGGCGACGAGTTTGCGGTCGAGGGCGGCGGCGAGGTGCATCAGGCCGCTGTCATTGCAGACGACGGTGTCGGCGCAGGAGAGCAGGTCGATCGCTTCGGAAAGGTTGGTTTTGCCGCAGAGGTTGGTGCAGAGGCCGTCTGAAAGTCGGTTGATTTCTTCGGCGATGTCGAAATCTTTTTGCGAACCAAAGAGCCAAACCTGCCAGCCTTCCGCCAGATAGCGGCGGCCGAGTTCGGCGAAATGGCACGCGGGCCAGCGTTTGGCGGGGCCGTATTCCGCGCCCGGACAGAAGGCGAGAACGGGTTTGTCGGTGTTTAAGCCGTACTTGGCAAGCGCGGCGGCGCGGCTTTCGGGGGAAATGGTGAAACGCGGGTTATCGGAATGTCCGTTGAAGTCCGCCTGCGTCGGATGGGCGAGGGCGGTATAGCGGTCGACCATCAGGGGCAGGGCGGCTTTGTCGAGTTTACGGATGTCGTTGAGCAGCAGGTAGCGAGATTCGCCGACGTAGCCGGTGCGCTGTTTGATGCCGGTGGCGAAGGCAATGAGGGCGGATTTGAGCGAGCCGGGCAGGACGATGACTTGGTCGTAACCTTGTTTGCCCAGTTCGCGCCCGATGCGCCAGCGTTTTTTCAGTTCCAACGCGCCGTGTCCGAACGGGTTTTCGATGACGCGGCTGATTTCGGGCATACGCTCAAACACCGCCATCGACCATTTGGGCGCGAATGCGTCTATGGTGCAGCTGGGATGGAGTTCGTGCAGGCGGCGGTAAAGCGGCTGGGTCATGACGCAGTCGCCGATCCAGCTTGGGGTGATGATGAGGATTTTTTTGGACATGGTGGTAGGGTAGGTTTGTATTGCGCGATATTGTATAGGAAACCAAGGCGCATGGGGCGGCGAGTGCGGTTTGACGGTATTGTTGTCTAAAGGGTAAGAGGTCGTCTGAAAAGGTGGGTTGAAATCAGCGGCGTCATGTTGATTGAATAAGGGTTTTGAATAAAAATCGAACCCTTAATATAAATGGGCTTGAAAATGCCGCTTTAAGGAGGTTTGAACGATCGTGGTTTTCCAATTTCAAGACACGCAACAGAGGGTGTTTTCTTTATTGACCGTGGCGGTTGTGATTGTAGTCGCTATGACCGTATGGTCTTATGCTTGGGCGCAATATTTTGATTTAGGGGCGAATGAACCGAAAGAAGCGCTTGAGGTTGCCGGGTTTGGTCTGTTGGTGCAATTTTTTCTATGCCTGCCTTATCTTTATTTCAAGCGATATATTCTTACCACTCTTTGGGTGACATCGATTCTTAATGGCGCCTATCTGTTTTTGTATTGGAGCAATTCGACGCCGCTTTGTTGCGGTGATATGGGTCAAGGCTTGATGTCTATGCTGTTTATGTTTGTTTCGGGTGTGTATTTCGTTGTCTCCTGTTTGGTGATTATTGCGTGTTTGCATGCTAAGAAGGTCAGGAAAATCGGGCAGCCCTCATAAGCCTGCATAAATAAAGATAGGGAAAAAGGTCGTCTGAAACCCAAATTTGAGGTTTCAGACGACCTTTTTTGCTGCATTGTGTTGACTTTAAGCGCTGTCAACCGATTTAAACCAAACCCAGCTTTTTCAGCAGCGCGATGCTGCCTGCGTCCACAAGTCTGAAGGTTTCGTCAAAGTCGCCGGTGTGCCACGGGTCGGGGACGTGGCGGTAGCCGCTTTCGGGGATGAGGTCGGTGAGTTTGAAGATTTTGTCGGGGTGTTTGCCGAACATTTTTTCCAGTTCGGCAAGGTTGTTGTCATCCATGGCGATGATGAAGTCGAATTCATCGAAATCTTCGGAACGCACTTTGCTGCTGGTAAAACCTTGATGGTCGATGCCGTGGGCGGCGAGGATTTTGCGCGTGCCTTGGTGCATGTTTTCGCCGTCGTGCCAGCCGGATGTGCCTGCGCTGTCGGTGCGGACGCGGTGGGCTACGCCTGCTTCGTGGGCGCGGTGGCGCAGGACGTATTCCGCCATGGGGGAGCGGCAGATGTTGCCGAGGCAGACGAAGAGTACGGAATGGTTTTTCATAGGCGGTTTAGGCGTGTTCGGAGAAGAATGGGTTGTGTCCGTCCAGGGACAGGGACTGCGCGTAGGTCGGCAGGTCGGCATTTTCCGGCAAAACGTCGTGCAGGATGCGGATATGCTCGACGCGGCATTCCGCCATCAGGTCGAGGAAGTTGTGTTGGATGACGGCGATGTTGTCGGAGGACGAAAGGTTCCACACGAACACTTGCGGGACGACTTCAAACGCGCTGTCGGTCGCGTTGAAACCGAACAGAATCTGCCCGCCCGCCCTTGCAGCGATGACGACGCCGACGCGCGGACTCTGCATACGGATGGCGCGGATGGCGTTGGTGGCGAACACGTCCATCGCCATGCGCTGACGGGTGTGGCTGCCGTCGGTCAGGGCTTGGAGCGGGGTGTTCGGAGACAGCGGATTGGTGAAGAGGGTAACGCCGGCGGCGGCAAGGCTTTCCTGCCAAACCTGCATCAGCGGCAGGCCAGCCTGTTGCAGGTTGACGCCCAAGGCGGTTTGCAGGTTTTTGTCGCCGTAGCCCAGTGCGTACACGACATGGACGGACTGCCCTTCGGGGCAAATCAGCGGTTTGTCTTCAAAGGTTTGCAGGAACGCGGCGGCGGATTCGCTGTTTTGTTTCGCGTTCCACCACTGTTCGGGCGTGATGCTGCTCAGGTCGTCTGAATGGGCGAGGAAGGGCAGCCATTGGGTGTTTTGCGTTAAGGCACGCAAGTGGGGATAGTTGGACAGGCAGGCGGTCAGTGCTTCGGTAGGCAGCGTCAGGGACAGCGATCGCTCCTGTTTGCAGCCGGCGACGATGACGACGGGAAAGGCAAACCATTGTGCTTCGTCGTCGTTTTCGGCGGATAAGACTTGATTGATGCTCTGCATCAGCGCGTTGTAGGTCTCTACATCGGGCGCCATGGTCATAGCGACGGATAAGTTGACGTAGTAGTTTTGATGAAGCTGGCTGCGGATTTCGGTTTGCAGCTGCCCCACAGCAATCTTGCGGGTTGCGGCGGTCGTGCCGTGTGCGAGCAGTGAGGCGTTTATCAGTAAATGGTTTTTAACCGGAGTCTGCGGATAAGGGCGTGTGTCGTGGAGGATGAAGGTATTCATATGGATATAAATCGGTGGTTGGTCCGGACAGCTCGGATTATAACAATATCGGGATACGGATTGGGAAAAGGTCGTCTGAAAACGACGCTTCGGCAGCGTTCAAACAAATATCGTAAGCTGCCTCAAACCATTTTGACGTTTTCAGACGACCCTTTTTCTAATCTTTTTTGTTTTCTTCTTTTGCCCAGTGTTCCCTTACCCGCGCTTTGCCGTCTGCGTCCAAACGGCGGTAAAGGTTGATGACTTCCTCGGCGGAGGCGGTGTTTTCCGGCTGCGCCGCGCCGAACAGGGAGCGCACATAATCATCCGCCGGATGGTTTTGAATATCCTGCGGCGTATCGACCTGAACCAGCCTGCCTTGGTGCATCACGCCGATGCGGCAGGCGAGCTTGGCGGCTTCGTTCATGTCGTGGGTAACGAAAACGATGGTGGTGCCGAGTTTTTTGTGTATCAGGGACACGGTTTCCTGAAGGGAAGCGCGGGCGAGCGGGTCGAGGGCGGAGAAGGGTTCATCCATCAACAAGATGTCGGGTTTGGCGGCGATGGCGCGTAGGATGCCGATGCGCTGCTGTTCGCCGCCGGAGAGTTCGTGCGGATAGCGGTTTAGGTAGGTTTCGGGCGGCATACCGACCAGCTCGAGCAGTTCGTTCACGCGCGATGTGCGCTTCGGTTTGTCCCAGCCCAAAATGTCGGGCATCAGCTCGATGTTTTGCCGCACGGTCATGGTGGGGAACAGGGCGATTTGTTGCAACACATAGCCGATGCGGTGGCGCAGCCCGCGGATGTCGTAATCTTTGATACGCCTGCCGTTGAAATAAACATCGCCGTCGGTCGGCTCGGTCAGCGCGTTAATCATGCGCAGCGTGGTGGATTTGCCGCTGCCCGAACCGCCTACCAACACGAAAAACTCGCCTTGGTAAATGGTCAGGTTCAGTTCGTTTACAGCGGTGTGGCTGTCGTAGCGTTTGCTGACGTTTTTGAATTCGATTAAGGGGGTGTTGTGTTCAGGCTGCATCATAAATATCCTTTACAACTTCGACAAAGCGGCGCGGCTCATGTTCCGAAAACTTTGGTAGGTCGACTGAAAAGTGCAGGCTGCTTTTTGGGTTTTCAGACGACCTTCAAAGCAGCCTGCACCCAGGTATCTTGGATTGACTAACGCGAGCTATCTGCCAAATACTTTCCGCCAGGCATTTGGATTGATTTTAAACTTGGCTTTGAACTGCAAACGTAGGTTTGCCGCGCTGCCGAAGCCGCTTTGTTCGGCGATGCGTTCTATCGGCAAATCCGTATTTTCCAATAAATCCTGTACCTGCCATAGCCGCTCTGTGGTGAGCCACTCACCGAAATTCATGCCTGTAGCTTGAGAAAAATGGCGGATAAAGGTACGGCGGGAAACAGCTAATTTTTTTGCCAAATCGTCCAAGCGGTATGGGGTCGCAAGGTTTTGGCGCAGTTCGTCCAATAAGTGATTGATTTTGTCATCGGCGGTACGACGTTCGACAGGTCGGTGGATAAACTGTGCCTGCCCGCCTTCGCGGTGTGGTGCCGCAACCAAGGTACGGGCAAGGTCGTTGGCAACGGTTGCACCGTGGATTTTGCGGATGAGGTACAGGCAGCAATCCAGCCCGCCCGCCGCACCTGCCGATGTTAAAAAGTTGCCGTCTTCCGCATATAGGCGGTTGGTATCCAGATGAATTTTAGGGAAATGGCGGACAAAGTCGTCTTCGGCAAGCCAGTGGGTGGCGGCGGTTCTGCCGTCTAAAAGTCCTGTGTAGGCAAGGGCGTAAGTGCCGTAACATAGGGCGGTGATATGCGCACCACGTTGTACTGCTTTCTGTAAATGTGCGCTCAACTCGGGTGTCGGGGCTTCTTCAATATTGCGCCAGCCTGCGATGACGATGATGTCGGCTTCTTCCGTCAAATCCAAGCCGCCGTGTACGGGAATGCTTGCGCCCAGTGCCGTGATAACGTCTTTGCTGTCATCGGAACAGATTTTCAGGTCAAAGAGCGGATTGTTCCGATAGGTCGTCTGAAAAACAGAAAAGGGAATGTTGAAGACAAAATCATTCATGCCCGATTGAGCATATAGCACGATTTTGGGGACAGTTTGATTTTGGCGAAACTCGTTACGCTCGTTTTCAGACGACATTTTGGCACTATCCTTGCGTTTGTTGGCAATATTGCCTATTTTAGCCGATACACCTGCTGCTTAAAATACGCTCCATGATTTTTTAAGGAGCAACATCATGAAATCCAAGCAATTTATTCTTGCCACTGTTTTGGGCGCGACAGCCTTTTCCGCTTGGGCAGACGATTCATACCAACATATCCGTAATGCTACCGCCAAAGTCGAATATGCGGGGCAGACGTTTTTGATTGACCCGTTTTTCGCCCCCAAGCATTCCATGAACGGCTTTGCCGGCACGTTCAACAGCCAAGCCAAAATGCCGCTGGTCGGGCTGCCGATGAGCGTGAATAAAATTTTGGACGGTGTGGATGCAGTTATCGTTACCCATACTCACGAAGACCATTGGGACGAAACCGCCGCACGTTCCATTCCGAAAAACCTGCCCGTATATGTGCAGCACCAAGCCGACGCGGCAAAAATCCGCAGCCAAGGCTTTACTGATGTACGCGTGTTGAACGGCAGCACTGTCTTCAACGGCGTAACCATCAGCAAAACCGGCGGCGTACACGGTACAGAAGCCATGTATGCCAACCCGCAGCTAGCCGAAATCTTAGGTGATGCAATGGGTGTGGTATTCCAAAGCAGCGGACATAAAACCGCTTATATTATGGGTGATACTGTGTGGACGGCAGATGTAAACAAAGCATTGAACCGCTACAAACCCGATTATCTGATTATGAACACGGGCTACGCGCTGATTTCAGGCATTTCAGACGGCATTATTATGGGGACGGCTGATGTATTAAAAGCCAGCCAAGTCATGCCTAAAGCCAAAATCATCACCGTACACATGGATACCGTGAATCATACCGCCGTCAGCCGCGCCGATATGCGTAAATTTATACGCGGTCAAGGCATTGAAAGCCGTGTGAACGTTCCGGAAGACGGAGAAATCGTTAAGCTGGATTGATAAACGGCTCATTACCCTAAGCAGCCTGCACCTTGTTTTCAAAGTGCAGGCTGCTTTTGGCTTTCAGGTAGCCTTTTGGCTGTGCAGAAACTTCGTTTTAACTTCGTTGAAGCTGCGCTTTCAGACGACCCCAAAAGCGGCTACCCGTTTCATCGGCCATGATTCGGTTGTCCAAACGCGTTCGAATTCTTCGGCGAAACCGTGTTGCGCGGCGTAGGTTTGCAGTTGTTGCAGCCAGGTTTTCGGGGCGATGTCGGCGGCGGCGCGGGTGGTGTGCAGCAGGTAGGGGCGGGTATCGAAAGCTTGGACGATGTTTTGGCTGACGGCGTTTAAGGCTTGGGGATTGTGGTCAGATTGCCGCTGTATTGTTCCAGCGCGGCGTTGAGCGATTGGTAGTGCATGGAGCATCCTTTGAAAGGCGTTCAGCGATAACTGATGACAATCATCGTACTGCCGTCTTTATTGTGGTAATACGCGCCCGCATTGCCCCATGCAAATCGACGGCATTTGCCTGCTGCCGATGTTTCAATGGCGCAAGGGGCATCGCCCAGCTGCTTATCCAGCCATCGATCAAATTGTTTTCTGCGT
>CAJZEA010000066.1:0-7746 GCA_915066515.1 uncultured Neisseria sp.
GGAAAGGCCGTCTGAAAGGCATCAGCCGTTTTGTTTTTTGGCCGCCCGTTTCGCGCGGATGATTTCGACCACGGCGGGCAGGACGGACAATACGATAATCGCCGCCAGCACGAGGCTGAGGTTTTCTTTGACGATTTTGGTGTTGGCGAAGAAATAGCCCGCATAGGCGAAGAGGACGACCCAGGCTATCGCGCCGATGATGTTGTAGCGGATAAAGCGGCCGTAGTGCATGTCGGCCATGCCGGCGACAAACGGCGCGAAGGTGCGGACGATGGGTACGAAGCGGGCGATGATGATGGTTTTGCCGCCGTATTTTTCGTAGAAGGCATGGGTTTTGGCCAAATGGCTTTGGCGGAAGATTTTCGAATCGGGATTGGAAAACAGCCGCGCGCCGAAGTATTTCCCTATGGTGAAATTGGCCGCGTCGCCGAGGACGGCCGCCGCAATCAGCAGCGCGATCATCAAATGAATGTTCATGCCGCCCACGGCCGCAATGCCGCCGGCGGCAAAGAGCAGCGAATCGCCCGGCAGGAAGGGCGTAACCACCAGGCCGGTTTCGCAGAATACAATCAGAAACAGGATGACGTAAATCCAAACACCGTATTGCAGGGACAATTCGGCCAGATGGCGGTCGATGTGGAGGATGAAGTCGATAACGGTTTGAAGCACGGTGTGTTTTCCTTGAGTGCGGCCAAAAGAGCGCGGATTGTAACCGAGCGGCGGCGGAAATGACAGGCCGTCTGAAAACAGGCGGTTTGCCGCAGCGGCAACGGCGGCACGGTTTGCCCGCAGGCCGAAAACCGATACAATCGCACTGTTTTCCCTTCGGGCAGCAAAATGCCGTGAACCAACTGATTTTTGACTTCGCACGCAGCGATTATCCGGGCTTCGACAAATTCCTCGGCACCGCCAACCGCGAACTGATTTATGTGCTGCAACAGGCGCAGGATCAGTTTGTCTATGTTTGGGGGCAGCGCGGGTCGGGCAAAAGCCACCTGCTCAAAGCATGGGTGGCGCAGGCGCGGGAGCAGGGGCATCATGCCGTTTATATCGATGCCGAAACCGCGCCGCTGGACGAAACCGCCTTGTCCGCCGAATATCTGGCGGTCGACGGTGCGGACAGGCTCCAAGCCGACGAACAGGCGTTGCTGTTTGAAATCTTCAACCGTTTCCGCAACGGTGCGCGGGGCAGGCTGCTGCTTTCCGCCGACGTGCCGCCGCAACAGCTCACCGTGCGCGAAGATTTGCGCACCCGGATGGGTTATTGTCTGGTATACGACATCAAACCCTTGAGCGACGAAGAAAAGATAGACGCGCTTGTCGGCATGGCCGATGCGCGCCAGTTGGCTTTGGAGCCGGAAATTTTCCGTTACCTGCTGACGTATTGGCGGCGGGATATGGACAGCCTGGTGCAGATGCTCGACACCCTCTGCCATTATGCCGCCACCACCCGCCGCCGCATCACCCTGCCGCTTTTGCGCCAGCTTTTGAAACAACAGGACACACCATGACCAATTTAGCCGTTTTCGATTTGGACAATACGCTGATTAACACGGATTCCGACCATGCCTGGCCGCAATATTTGATTAAAAAGGGTTTGGTCGATGCCGAAGAGACGGAACGGCAGAACGAGAAGTTCTACCGCGACTATCAGGCCGGCTGTTTGGACATCGATGCCTTTTTGAAATTCCACCTCGCACCGTTGGCGCGTTTTTCCCGCGAAGAGTTGGACGGAATGCACCGCGAGTTTACCGCCGAATTTATCGCGCCGCATATCTCGGATATGGCCAGGATGCTGGTGGAAGGCCACCGCGCGGCGGGGGATGAGCTGCTGGTTATTTCATCCACCAATGAGTTCATCATCACACCCATCTGCAAGATTTTCGGCATCGATAATGTTATCGGCACCCAGCTCGAAACGGACGTGGACGGCAACTACACCGGCAATTACACCGGCATCCCCAGCCTGAAGGAAGGAAAAATTACGCGCCTGCACCAATGGCTGGCCGCACGCGGCAAGGATTTGGGCGACTACGGCAAGGTGTATTTTTACAGCGATTCGAAAAACGATTTGCCGCTTTTGCTCGCGGTGGACGAACCGGTGGCGGTCAATCCCGATGCCGAACTGCTGCGCGAAGCCTTGGAAAAGGGCTGGCCGGTGTTGAATTTCAAATAAGAGGCCGTCTGAAAATGCCCGCATTCAAACCCGTCGTCATCACCACAACTGCTGCAGGCCGCGAAGAAGCAGAACGGATAGGCCGCGCCCTGTTGGAGCGCAAACTGGCTGCCTGCGTGCAATACGAAGACATCGTCAGCGAATATATTTGGCAGGGCGAACTCTGCCGCAGCGCGGAAGTCCGCGTCGTCATCAAAAGCGCGCGCCGCCATTATTCGGCGGTGGAAAAAATCATTCTGGCCCACAACGGTTACGACTGCCCGCAGATCGTCATGCAGCCGATACAGCGCGGTTTGCGCACCTATTTGCGCTGGATGGAGGCGCAATTGGGAGCCTGACGATGAATATCCAATCCGTCCGTTTTGCCGTGCCGTCTGTGCGTCGCCGCATGCCAAAGGCAAAGATTACAGAGGGAATGTATACGAATCCCGTATGGCGGAGCGATACGGGCAACGTTTGAAACGGGCGGAAAAGCTGTTGTCGGATTGGCAGCCGGCACGGAATATCCGGCCGTAAAATTTGACTTGGCCGAAACATTTCATCGAAAATGCCTGCCTTTTGCCTTTTCAGACGGCCTCCTTCCCTAAAAGGCCGTCTGAAAACATGACTCGCAACATCAAAGGAAAACCCATGTTCCGAACCCTGCTCGGCGGCAAAATCCACCGCGCCACCGTAACCGAAGCCGACCTGAACTACGTCGGCAGCATCACCATAGACCCCGACCTGATGGATGCCGCAGACATCTGCGTCAATGAAAAAGTCGCCATCGTAAACAACAACAACGGCGCGCGGCTGGAAACCTACACCATCGCCGGCGAACGCGGCAGCGGCACGGTCTGCCTGAACGGCGCGGCGGCACGGCTGGTGCAGAAGGGCGACATCGTCATCATCATGTCCTACGTCATGCTGTCCGAACCCGAAATCGCCGCGCACGAACCCAAAGTCGTCCTTGTGGACAAACACAACAAAATCCGCGACATCCTCTCCTACGAGCCGCCGCACACCGTCCTATAAAACACAAAGGTCGTCTGAAACCGCAAAATCCGCTTTCAGACGACCTTTCAGCCATTTTCAGACGACCTTCGAGAAAGCCCCATCATCATGAACATCCGCATCAACAACCTCACCGTCGGCAACGACCTTCCCTTTACCCTGTTCGGCGGCATTAACGTTTTGGAAGACCTCGATTCCACCCTCAAAGCCTGCGAACAATACGTCAAAGTAACCGACAAACTCGGCATTCCCTATGTTTTTAAAGCCTCCTTCGACAAAGCCAACCGCTCCTCCATCCACTCCTTCCGCGGCGTCGGCTTGGACGAAGGCATGAAAATCTTCCAAGCCGTCAAACGCGAGTTTAACGTGCCCGTCATCACCGACGTTCACGAACCCTACCAATGCGCCCCCGTCGCCGAAGTCTGCGACGTCATCCAACTGCCCGCCTTCCTCGCCCGCCAAACCGACCTCGTCGTCGCCATGGCAAAAACCGGCAACGTCATCAACATCAAAAAGCCCCAGTTCCTCAGCCCCTCGCAGATGAAAAACATCGTCGAAAAATTCCAAGAAGCGGGCAACGGACAAATCATCCTGTGCGAACGCGGCGCCAACTTCGGCTACGACAACCTCGTCGTCGATATGCTCGGCTTCGGCGTTATGAAACAAACCTGCGGCGGCCTGCCCGTCATCTTCGACGTCACCCACTCCCTGCAAACCCGCGAATCCGGTGCGGCCGCATCCGGCGGACGGCGCGCGCAAGTGCTGGATTTAGCACTCGCCGGCATGGCAACCCGCCTCGCAGGCCTCTTCCTCGAATCGCACCCCAACCCCGACCAAGCCAAATGCGACGGCCCCAGCGCCCTGCCGCTCGCCCAGCTGGAAGACTTCCTGACCCGCGTCAAAGCCGTGGACGAAACCGTCAAATCCTTCGCGCCTATGGACATCCGTTAATGCGGCATGGCAAACGAAGGGTCGTCTGAAAATTGAATCGTCGGTTTACCTTGTGTAAACTGACGGTCAGGCGATTTTGTATTTCAATCGATTTTTCGATATAAAACAGTAAATACACAAACCATCAACATTGTGGGCAAACGCGAAAACCCCGAAACCGGATTCGCCGCCTGCGCCCGATTCTTCAACTGCTCATTACATATAAGGAAAACAATATGAAAACATGGAAAACCCTACTTGGCGCCGCCGCGTTCACCTTGACCCTGACTTCTGCCGCCGTGGCGGAGACGGCTTATGTACCGGGTCTGCACGTTACCGAACCCAACCAGCTCGTTACCGCCAAAAAAGTCAAACGCAAAGACTTATTCGGCATGTGGGGAAACACCAGTAAAAACGCTGACGGCTCCCTGCTCAACGCCAGCCTGATGCGCCCCGACGGTACCGGCCGCGACCTGATCCATTTCCAAGCAAATTCCGGCGATACGACCACCATTACCCAAGACTTCAAATGGAAATTCAGCCGTTGGAGACAAGAATTCCGTCAAACCATAACCAACTACACCGTCAGCCACAACGATGGCGCGCCCGAACAAAAACCTGACGAAATCGGCAAAACCGTCAAATTCAAGGTTCCGTTGCTGCTGAAGCTGGAAGGCAAACCCAACGTATTGGAAATGACCAATAAAGAAGGTACGGACAGCGTCCGCTATTACCGCTACAACGAAGAAGCCATGCCTGATCTGCTGAAAAAACTGGAAGCGCAATAATCCATCTTCCCAATACTGAAAGGTCGTCTGAAAACCTGATTTCAAGGTTTTCAGACGACCTCTTGTTTTCTGTTGTCCCTTTAAGGATTTCTAGTTCTTTGTAACTAAAAACAATCATCAATAATATTTACATTTTGAAATAAAAAGAGTAAGGTTGCCTTGCTTTTCGGGCTTTCCGTCGGCTTTTGAACCGTAAACAATCAAATTTGAGGAAGAAACATGAAAAAATTATGGATACTTGGCGCATTGGGCTTGAGCATGGCGGCACAGGCGCATGATTTGTGGGTGTCGGCTCCGGTGCGTTTGGATTCGGGCAGTACGTTGAAAGCGGATTTGGGTTACAGCCATGATTTCCCGAATGTTGAAAAAATCGCCGACGACCGTGTGCACATTTTCAAACCGCTGCAATTGACGGACAAATCCGGAAAAACCGTTGATTTGACGAATAAAGGCGAAAATTACCAATATGTTTCCAAATCCCGCCTGAAAGACGGCTCGTATTGGGTCGGCGCGGTGTACAAACCGACGTTCTGGTCGCAAAACAGTGAAGGCTGGAAACAGAAAACCTTGAAAGACCTGCCCGGCGCGACTTATTGCGAACAGGCCCAGATGTTCGGCAAAGCGTTTTTGCAAGTGGGCAGCGCAGGCGTGGATGAAAGCGTGTTGACCCGTCCGGTCGGTCATGAATTGGAACTGGTTCCGCTGAAAAATCCGAATGAAGTCAAGGTAGGCGGTCTGTTGCCGGTTAAAGTGCTTTATAAAGGCAAACCGTTGGCAAAAGCGACGGTAACGGCAAGCTCGGATACGCTGGCGGAAATGGACTTGGCGGCTACGCACGACCACCGCGAGCCGCAAGGTTTCTCAGGGAAAACGGATAAAGACGGCGTCGTCAATGTGATTCCTTTGATTGAAGGTTTGTGGAAAATCAAAGCCGCCCATCAGGCGAATTATGCCGATAAAAGTGTTTGCCAACAAGACAATGCCTATGCAACGCTGATTATGCCCGTCGGAACGAAACGCGCGGCTGAACGGCATGAACACCATCATCATCAACACTAATTGAGTGTGAAAGATCAAAAAGGTCGTCTAAAAAAGTTTTCAGACGACCTTTCTTTATATAGTGGATTAAATTTATAGTGGATTTACAAACCCAATGCCTCAGCATGAAACTCGATATGCGAGTCGATAAAGCTGGCGATGAAGAAATAATCGTGTCCGTAGCCGGGGCGGACTTTGTATTGCACGTTGAAGCCGTTGGCGCGGGCGGCATTGACGAAGGCTTCGGGTTGCAGTTCGTCGGGGAAAAGCGGATCGATGCCGCCTTGGTCGATGAGTATCGGCAGCTTGCGTGAGGTCGTCTGAACGAGCGATGTGCTGTCGTAAGCCTGCCAAGCCTCCGATTCCGCGCCCAGATAGGCGGCAAACGCCTGCTTTCCGCCCCGGCTGGCGGTCGGATGGCACAAGGGGGCGAACGCAGAAACGGCGGCATAGCGTCCCGGATTTTTCAGGGCGATGGAAAGCGCGCCGTGTCCGCCCATGCTGAAACCTGCGATGCTGCGTTCTTGGGTGGCGGGGAAATGCCGTTCCACCCAATCGGGCAGTTCGCGGCTGATATGGCTGTACATCTGATAATGCGCCGCCCACGGCTGTTCGGCCGCATCGACGTAAAATCCCGCGCCCTGTCCGATAAATTCGTTCGCGCTGTCGCTGATATGGCTGCCGCGCGGCGAAGTGTCGGGAAAAACGACGATGATGTTCCATTGCGCGGCGAAACGCTGGATGCCGGTTTGGCGTATCAGTTCCGAGCCGTCGCCGTGCAACCCCGACAAGAAATACAAGACCGGCGCGGGATAGCCTTTCAATACTTGCGGCGGCAGGTAGATGCCGAAAGTCATGTCGGTTTGACAGGTTTCGGAAAAGCAGCAGTATTGCTCTTGATGGCCGTTGAACATTTTGGCGCGGGAAAGCAGGTGTAATTCGTGTGCGGACATAGATAGTATGGCGTGAAAAAAGTGAAGGCATCATCTTAACAGAAAGACCGCGTTACGGGCTTTTAAAAACCTATCGAACGGTATGGTTTCAGACGACACCAATCTATACACAAACTCTGTGGATAAGTTTGTTGATAAGCTTTGGGTAATCGGAATTTTTGCTTTTGGAACAACCCAAGCCTTTCGGTGCTTAAAAAATAGTCAAATAAAACACAATAAAATCAATTGGTTATAAAAATAAAAATTTTCAAAGCCTTTATGGGAAAAATTTATAAGCAAAACAAGCCAATGCGGGATTGTGTATAAAAAGTGATTGACACGCCCGATAAATGTCAAATGAGTTGACTGAACAAGCAAGGCAGCGGCGGCCTCCCTATGGGGAAAAACTTCAATCCCCCTGCCTTTCGCGTTACAATACACGCTTACTTTTTTACACAGAAAAACACACCATGAAAGCCAGCCAATTTTTCATTTCCACCTTGAAAGAAGCCCCCGCCGAAGCCGCGCTTGCCAGCCACAAGCTGATGATTCGCGCCGGCCTGATTAAAGCCAACGCGTCCGGCCTTTATACTTGGATGCCGATGGGGCTGCGCGTGTTGCGCAAAGTTGAAAACGTCGTGCGCGAAGAAATGGCGCGCGCGGGCAGCGTGGAGTTGTTGATGCCGGTGGTGCAGCCTGCCGAGCTGTGGCAGGAATCCGGCCGCTGGGAATTTTACGGTAAAGAACTGCTGCGCCTGAAAGACCGTCATGACCGCGATTTCTGCATGGGCCCGACCTGCGAGGAAGTCATCGCCGACATCGTGCGCAAAGAAATCAACAGCTACAAACAACTGCCGAAAAACTTTTACCACATCCAAACCAAATTCCG
>CAJZEA010000067.1:0-7702 GCA_915066515.1 uncultured Neisseria sp.
AAAAATGCCATATGTAAAAAATTCAAAAAACAAAAGGCTATTCTTTGACAATCTTTAACCCATCCCCTAATATCCAACAGTTTGATTCCGCAAGGCGGATTTAAGAAAAACATTTTTGAGATTTTGAGAGGTAAAACAATTATGGAATGGGAATTTAACAGTTACTACACGTTGATTGCCGCCACATTGGTTTTGTTGATTGGTAAATTTTTGGTCAAAAAAATCAAATTCCTGCGCGATTTCAGTATTCCCGAGCCTGTGGCAGGCGGCGTGATTGTTGCGATTATCCTGTTTGCACTGCATCACGCTTACGGCGTGAGCTTCAAGTTTGAAAAACCGCTGCAAGACGCATTCATGCTGATTTTCTTTGCATCCATCGGCTTGAGCGCGGACTTCTCGCGTTTGAAAGCGGGCGGTCTGCCGTTGGTGATTTTCACTGCTGTTGTCGGTGTGTTTATTGTCGTTCAAAACATTGTCGGTGTCGGCTTGGCATCGGTTTTAAACTTGGATCCGCTGTTGGGTCTGATGACCGGCTCGATTACCCTGACCGGCGGTCACAGTACGGCTGGCGGCTGGGGGCCCGACTTTGAGAGCAAATTCGGCTTATCCGGAGCGACCGCATTGGGCATGGCTTCGGCTACCTTCGGATTGGTGTTCGGCGGTTTGATCGGCGGTCCGGTCGCACGTCTTCTGATTAATAGAATGGGTCGCAAGCCGGTCGAGCAGAATGCGCAAAAAAATGAACACAACGATTCAACCGACGATATCTTTGAACAGGCGAAGCGCACCCGCCTGATTACTGCGGAATCCGCTATTGAAACGCTTGCCATGTTTGCTGTATGTCTTGCGTTCGCGGAAATTGTAGACAGTTATGACAAGGAATATTTGAAGGAATATTTGCTTGACTTGCCGAAATTCGTATGGTGTCTGTTTGCCGGTGTCGTCATCCGTAACATTCTAACCTCCGCGTTCAAAGTCAATATGTTTGACCGTGCCATTGACGTATTCGGCAATGCTTCCCTGTCGCTCTTCCTTGCCATGGCGCTCTTGAACCTGAAACTGTGGGAACTGACCGACATTGCAGGCAAAGTCAGCATCATTCTTGCCGTACAAACCGTTGTGATGATTCTTTATGCGACTTTCGTTACCTACGTCTTTATGGGACGCGATTACGATGCGGCGGTTTTGTCGGCGGGGCATTGCGGTTTCGGTTTGGGCGCCACGCCGACCGCCGTTGCCAATATGCAGTCCATCACGCAAACCTTCGGTCCTTCGCACAAAGCTTTCTTGATTGTGCCTATGGTCGGCGCGTTCTTCGTGGACTTGATTAATGCGGCGATTCTTTCCGGCTTTGTCAATCTGATCCAACAGTTCAGACATATCCTTACTTAAGACCGTTTATCTGAAAAAGCACTTGCAACATTTACTTGTTGCAAGTGCTTTTGTTATGATGGTCGTCTGAACGACAAAACGATGCGGTTTCCGAGCCGTATCAAGGAGTATTATTTATGCACAAGAAACTGCTGGCTTTACCGCTTATCGCCCTGATGTTGGCGGCATGCGGCAAAGAAGAACCCAAGCAGGCTTTGGAGTGTGGCAATCCTGCCGCCATTCAAAGTATCCGCAACCAAATCCAAGAAACCATCAAGCGCGAGGCGCGTTCCTTTGTCCGTGCCGACAGCCGCCAATTTGTCGATGCCGATAAAATCATTGCCGCTGGCTCCGAGTTGAATATCGTCTTGGACAATCCGCAAGAAATTACGGAAGACAACAAATCCTTGTGCAGCGCCGATTTGAAAATCCAAATCCCTGCCGAAGTATTGCGTACCGCCGATGCCAACAGTCCGCTGATTTACAGCAATACCGGCTTGACCGAAATGCTTCAGCAGAAAATCATGGGCAGCAACCTGAGCTTTGAGAACAACACGTTCTCAACCAGCGTCCGCTATACGCCCGATCCGAAAGTCGGTACGGTTTCTTTGGAAGACAATACCGTCAACATGACCGCGCAAACCCTGTCTTCCTTACTGCTGCCTTACGGTGTCAAAAGCATCGTGATGATAGACGGTAAGGCAGTCAGCAAAGAAGAGGCGATCAAAATCCTGCAAAGCAAAGCCGCTGAAGAGCCGCCTGTCGCCAAAGCAGAAGATATTTTGGAAAACAACGCAGCGAGCCAAGCTTCGGGCGTACCGCCTGCCGCGGGCCTTGAAACCGAAATCCTGCGCCCTGACGGCGAAGAGAAGCCGGAACAGCCTTCGTTCTCTCAAAGCGACTTAGATAATGCCCGTTCGCAAAACCATCAGGCAGAGGCGGAAATCAAAGGCGTATGGGACGGCATGGAGCGCACTGTCCAACAGGAAATGCTGGCAGAACAACGCGCTTGGATTCAAACCAAAAACCAAAACTGCCAACAGGCGGCAGCAAGGGCGGACAGTCCGGCGCAAAACGAATACCTCAAGCTCCAATGCGATACCCGCATGACGCGCGAGCGTACCCAATATCTGCGCGGCTATTCGATCAACTGACGCTACAAAGTCGACAGCAGGCGGGTGTTGATAAGCCTTCTGTCCGTTATTAAAAAGGTCGTCTGAAATGCTGTTTGGCATTTCAGACGACCTTTGTATTGCGGTACAATCCACATTGCTCGTTGCATAATATAGTGGATTAACTTTAAACCAGTACGGCAAGGCGAGGCAACGCCGTACTGGTTTAAAGTTAATCCACTATAAAAGCATCAGATGAAGCACCGAGTCAATCTCATTTTTCCCGTAAACCATAAGAAAGCACATTGATGAAAACCCTCGCATTCCTCCTGCTGACAAGCTTTTCCCTGCACGCTGCCGCACAAGATTATTTTCTGACGGAAGACCGTCTCAGCAGCGGCTCATTGACACTCAACGGCAAACAGGTTTCTGTCAATACAGTCAATCCAAACGGCCATGTCTGTAATTATGAAGGCACAATCAAAAACCGTACCAGCAAAAACCGTAATGGCTGCGTCGTACATTTTTCCTTTACCAACAACAGCGTGAAGCTGAACATTCCTGATTCAGCCCGCGAAGCCTGCCAAGAATACTGCGGACATAATGCATCTTTCGAGGCGACCTATGAAAAATTGCCTGCCGCCTGTTCTGCAAAAGGCGCGGCAGCAATGGAAAAACGTTTTCAGGCCGCCTATCAGGGCAAACGCTACCGCGATGCTGTCGCTATCAAACAACGTTATCTCAACGAATGCGACAAGTTCCTCGATCTGACCGAATGGATGCGGACGCTGAACGACTTGTCCGTCAGCTATAAAAATGCCGGAGACAAGGCGGCATGCCGCAAGGCGCTTGCCCCGATGGACAAATGGCTGGAGGGTTACCAGCGGAGCTACCTCTACGAAGAAGAATACAAACGAGAAGCCGCTGCCGCACAATTTAATTTGAAGCAATGCAGCGACAAATAATCGCCGCCCGTCATCGAATCCCACGCTAGTCGGGAAATGGGATAAGTTTGCTTCTTCGGCAAAAAAGGTCGTCTGAAAACAAACGCCGCAGGTTGTGTTCAACCTGAAGCCGTTTTCAGACGACCTTTTGTCTGGTTTGGAAAGCCGGCGTATTAAATTTAAATCAGAGCGGGCAGGGCAATGCCGTACGGGGTTGAACTTAACCCATACCTTAAACAAAATGGGCGGCTTGGATTGCCGCCCGTTGGATTGTCCCGTTGTTTATTTGATGATTTGGTTCAGCTCGCCTTTGGCGTAGCGGGTTGCCATTTTCTCAAGGGAAACGGGTTTGATTTTGCCTGCCTGACCTTCGCAGCCGAATGCGAGGTAGCGGTCGAGACAGATTTGTTTCATGGCTTCGACGGTTTTGCTCAAGTATTTGCGCGGGTCGAATTCGGACGGATTTTCTGCCATGAAGCGGCGGATGGCGCCGGTAGAAGCGAGGCGCAGGTCGGTGTCGATATTGACTTTGCGCACACCGTGTTTGATGCCTTCGACGATTTCTTCTACGGGTACGCCGTAGGTTTCGCCGATTTTACCGCCGTATTCGTTGATGACTTTCAGCCATTCTTGGGGAACGGAGCTGGAGCCGTGCATGACGATGTGGGTGTTGGGCAGGGCTTGGTGGATTTCTTTGATGCGGTCGATGCGCAATACGTCGCCGGTGGGCGGACGGGTGAATTTGTATGCGCCGTGGCTGGTGCCGACGGCGATGGCGAGCGCGTCCACGCCGGTGTCTTTAACAAAGCGCACGGCATCTTCGACGCTGGTCAGCATTTGGTCGTGGGAGAGTTTGCCGACTGCGCCTACGCCGTCTTCTTCGCCTGCTTCGCCGGTTTCGAGGTTGCCCAATACGCCGATTTCGCCTTCGACGGATACGCCGCAGGCGTGGGAGAAGTTAACGACGGTACGGGTGACGTCGACGTTGTATTCGTAGGTGGACGGGGTTTTGCCGTCTTCCATCAGCGAGCCGTCCATCATGACGGAGGAGAAGCCCAGTTGGATGGAGCGTTGGCACACGTCGGGCGATGCACCGTGGTCTTGGTGCATGACGACGGGGATGTGCGGGAATTCTTCAACGGCTGCCAAAATCAGGTGGCGTAAAAACGGCGCGCCTGCATATTTGCGCGCGCCGGCGGATGCTTGAACGATAACGGGGGCGTTGACTTGGTCTGCGGCTTCCATGATGGCGCGCATTTGTTCGAGGTTGTTGACGTTGAATGCGGGCAGGCCGTAGCTGTTTTCGGCGGCATGGTCAAGCAGTTGACGCATGGATACGAGTGCCATTTAAATCTCCTTGGTGAGGTAGCGGGATGGTGATGTGGGAAATTATAATGTTTTTCTTATTAAAAAACTACACAGGGCTACATCAGTTTTATATATTAATGAGATTTTGGGCGGCTGCGGTGGGCAAACGGTGCGGTCGGTATTTGTCTGACATGGTTTATAATAACGGTTTGTTTTCGGGGTCGTCTGAAACGGCGGCGGGAGGTGTGTGATGGCTAAGTTGGCAGTGGCGGATGTGGATGCGGTGTTGTTTCAGACGACCTTGTGCGTGCAGGTGGGCGATGTGAATTACGGCGGCCATCTGGCGAACGATGCCGTTTTGCGCTTGTGCCATGAAGTGCGGATGCGTTGGCTGGCGGGTTTGGGCTGGAGCGAAACGGACGCGGGTGGCGCGGGGCTGATTATGGCGGACGCGGCGGTGCAATATTTGGCACAAGGTTTTTACGGCGATGAATTGTCGGCGGAAATGGGCGTCGAGGACATCGGCAAGGGCGGGTTCGCGCTGCTGTTCTGCCTGACGCGCATCGCGGACGGCAAGGTGCTGGCGCGGGCGCGTACGGGCATGGTGTGTTTCGATTATGTGCGCCAAAAAGTTTGCCGGTTGCCGGAAGCTTTGAAAACCGTGTTGGAGGTCGTCTGAAAATGTTGGCGCGCGATTTCGGACTGTCTTTGGACGGCTATTTGAAAATGTTGGGGCAACAGGGCAAGTCGGCGCACACGCTGTCTGCCTACGGGCGCGATTTGACCGAACTCGTGCGGCTTTTGACGGAAGGGTCGTCTGAAACGGCGCAGGATTTGACGCGGCGCGATTTTGTGGCGGCGTTGAAACGGCTGTCGCAACAAGGCTTGAGCGAACGGACGCTGGCGCGCAAATTGTCGGCTTGGCGGCAATATTGCGGCTGGCTCGTGCAGTCGGGCATGATGGACAACGATCCGACCTTCAACCTGAAAGCCCCGCGCCTGCCCGAACGCCTGCCCAAAGCCCTGCCGCAGGAAGAGTTGAACCATATGCTCGACAGCGCGCCTGCCGACGACAGTTTGGCGGTGCGCGACCATGCCTTGTTTGAACTGATGTACGGCAGCGGCCTGCGCCTGAGCGAGATACACGGATTGGATTTGGGCGATGTGTTGCTGGACGAAGGCTGGGTGAGCGTGACCGGTAAAGGCAGGAAAGAGCGGCAAGTCCCGCTGTCGGGCAAAAGCGTCGAAGCCTTGCGCGCCTATCTGTCCGAACGCGTGGCGGCAGACGGCGAAACCGCACTCTTTACCGGCAAAAACGGCACGCGGCTCGGACAGCGGCAAATCCAAAAACGCCTTCAGACATGGGCGGTGCAGCAGGGCAGCGGGCAACACATTTCCCCGCACATGATGCGCCACAGCTACGCCAGCCACCTTTTACAATCCTCGCGCGACATCCGCGCCGTGCAAGAGCTGCTGGGGCACAGCAACCTCTCAACCACGCAGATTTACACCAAGCTGGATTTCGACCATCTGGCCAAGGTTTACGACGAGGGGCATCCGCGGGCGAAACGGAAAAAGTGAAGGGGGCGGCTTGAGAGGTTCCATCTCTAATGCTTGGCATACACAAAGGTCGTCTGAAACCGTTTCAGACGACCTTTAAACCTCTAAACATCCCATCCGACATCAATCCTCCCGCTTGCGCACCTCCGCAGGCGTGCAGTCGAAATATTGCTTGAATGCCTGCGTGAAGCTGGATGTGTGTCCATAGCCGCAACGGTAGGCGATTTCGCTGATGCTCTCTTTGCCCGTCGTCAACGCATACAGCGCATATTGCATGTGTTTGTGCCGCAGCCAGTCGCTGACGGTAATCCCGAAATAATCCCGCAGACGGCGTTGCAGCGTCCGTTCGCTGACGTGCAGCGCGGCGGCGAGTTCCGCCACTTGGTGCGCGCCTTGGTCAAATGCCTGATTCAAACCATGCACAAACCCGTCCCCATCCGACGGGCGAACCGTCCCGCCTGATTTTTCAGACGATGACGACAACGGATAACGGCTGCAAAAATCGCGCCACAATCCCGCGAGCAACTGCAAAGCATCGGCTTCGCGCTGCAAAACATCGCCCAATCCGTCGCCCTGCGCCGACAGCATCAAACTGTTTTCCACCAAAGCGCGCAATTCATCGCTCAAATGCCAATGCCGCACCGTCTCGCGGTAAACCGCCGGCAGCATCGCCGCGTATTGCGGTTGCGACAGCCATTGCTCTATGCCTTTCAACGTGATTTTCGCCGTTTTCTCCCCTTGGTAGAGATAACGGCTGAACAAAATCTCCTCCTCCGCAGCAATCAACACCACCCGTCCGCCGTCAGCCTCAATCTGATAGCGGTTTTGATTGATGGCGAAATCCAAACGCCCCTCCAGCAGCAGGATGAACGAAATATAAGGCTCGGCAAGCTGCGTGCTTTGGAAATCCTTTTGCGCGGTCACGCAGCCGCCATGCAGGGAAATGCCGCTGTGCAGCGTATCGAAACGGTAATTGCCGCTCAGATAATCGCTGCCGCCGCCTTGTTGCACCAGTCGGACGAAATGTTGGCTGTTTAAAGAGTCTCTTTCCATAAATCATTTTATTTTCAACAGACTGCCAAACACAATAACACCGATTTCCCTTCAGGTAAACCGACACGAAGGTCGTCTGAAAACCAAGTCCGCGCCCTTGTTCCCCAAACGCTTCCGATAAAAAAGGGGCGGTCGGTTGTAGGGGGATGATGGAACGCGGATACAAAAAGGTCGTCTGAAAACCTGATTTCCAAAGTTTTCAGACGACCTTTGTTATGTTTGGCTGTTAAGCGGCGGCAACGGTAAAGCGTTCAAACAAATGCGCTTTGTTTTCCACATCGTCGGCGATGGCGATCGCCAAATCGGCCACGCTGATGCCTGCCGGAATTTCACCGTCCATCAGCAAATCGTCTT
>CAJZEA010000068.1:0-7651 GCA_915066515.1 uncultured Neisseria sp.
TGATTTTGTTGACCGATTTTTGGGTTTTCTTGTCGTTTTCCCAAAGCGGAATGGTGTTGCCGTAGGATTTGGACATTTTGCGTCCGTCCAAGCCGACCAAGAGTTCGACGTTTTCATCGATTTTCACTTCGGGCAGGGTGAAGACTTCTTTGAAGCGGTGGTTGAAGCGTCCGGCGATGTCGCGCGCCATTTCGACGTGTTGGATTTGGTCGCGGCCGACGGGGACTTCGTTGGCGTTGAACATCAGAATGTCGGCGGTCATCAGGATGGGGTAGCTGTACAGGCCCATTTCTACGCCGTGGTCGGGGTCTTCCTGATTGTTTTCAGCGTTTGCCTGCACGGCGGCTTTGTAGGCATGGGCGCGGTTCATCAGGCCTTTGGCGGTAATACAGGTCAGAATCCAGTTCAATTCCATCACTTCGGGAATGTCGCTTTGGCGGTAGAAGGTGGTGCGCTCGGGGTCGAGTCCGCAGGCAAGCCAGGTGGCGGCAACGGCTTGGGTGGATTGGTGAATCATCTCCGGCTCGTGGCATTTGATGATGCCGTGGTAGTCGGCGAGGAAGAGGAAGGATTCGGTATCGGGGTTTTGCGCCGCGCGGACGGCAGGGCGGATGGCGCCGACGTAGTTGCCCAGATGCGGGATGCCGGTGGTGGTTACGCCTGTGAGGACGCGTTTCTTGCTCATGGGGATATCCTTAATGGCTCAAGGTCGTCTGAAAATGAAATAGGGATGGATTATACCTGATTCTGATGCGTTTCAACTTTACGGAAATCGGCGGTTTCAGGCAGGAGTCTCAACACAACGGACGGGTAAAACCGTCAAGTCAGTTGCGTGAAATGATAAAAACGGATGATTTGTTTTTGGCGGAGTTTCAAATATATCCGTTCTGCTGTACATCGCGGTTGAAACGGATTTATAAAACCCTACCAGCTGTCGCGCTTCATGCGGTCGAGTTGGCGGCGGTCGCGTTTGGTCGGTCTGCCGTCGGGGTACGCCGCGCTGATGCGGCTTGCTTGGTCGAGTTGTTTCTGCGCTTCGCGTTCGGTGGCGGTTTTCATGTCTTCTTCGTAAAGCTGACGCGCTTCGGGGGCGGGGCGGCGCTGGTGGTTGAGTGCCAATACTTTGATTTTGTAAGGCAGTGAATTGAGCGTCAGGTCGATGATGTCGCCCGCGCTGATGTTTTTGCTGTTTTTGACTTTGGCACCGTTGACCTGAACCCTGCCCAATTCGATATGTTTTTGAGCCAGTGCGCGAGTTTTGAAAAAGCGTGCAGCCCAAAGCCATTTGTCGAGCCGCATCGCCGTATTGTCGTGTTCGTTTTTCATAGCCTGTTTGAAATGATTGAACTGAATGGAAGTTTATCATAAGATACGGCACTTCATTTGTTTAGTGCAGATATACTATATCATCCGCAAAAGGTCGTCTGAAAAGGCATCCGCCCGATTATCTGCCGTTTTGCACGGCATATCCTCCATGAGAAATGCTGCCAAATATGCCTGATTGGCGTATGATAGCGGCAGCGTCCCTACCGAGAGCTTCACCCTATGAAACCAGTTTTTTTGGATTTTGAACAACCCATCGCCGAATTAACCAATAAAATCGAAGAGCTGCGCTTTGTGCAGGGCGAATCCGCCGTCGATATTTCCGATGAAATCGCCAGATTACAGAAGAAAAGCAACGACTTGACCAAATCGATTTTCAACAAGCTGACGCCCGCTCAGATTTCGCAGGTTTCACGCCATCCCCAACGTCCTTACACCTTAGATTACATTCAAGCCATTTTCACCGATTTTGAAGAGTTGCACGGCGACCGCCATTATTCAGACGACCATGCCATCGTCGGCGGTTTGGCGCGCTTCAACGGACAAAGCGTGATGGTTATCGGCCATCAAAAAGGCCGTGACACCAAAGAAAAAATCCGCCGCAATTTCGGTATGCCGCGCCCTGAAGGCTACCGTAAAGCGTTGCGCCTGATGCAGACCGCCGAGAAATTCAATATTCCCGTGATGACTTTTGTCGATACGCCGGGCGCGTATCCGGGCATCGGCGCGGAAGAGCGCGGTCAGTCCGAAGCCATCGGACGCAACCTGTACGAATTGACCCGCCTGCGTGTGCCGGTTTTATGTACCATTATCGGCGAGGGTGGTTCCGGTGGCGCGCTGGCGATTGCGGTCGGCGATTACGTCAATATGCTGCAATATTCGACTTACTCGGTTATCTCTCCGGAAGGTTGTGCGTCTATTCTGTGGAAAACTGCCGAAAAAGCGGCAGATGCCGCGCAAGCCTTGGGTATTACCGCCAAACGCCTGCAAGAACTAGATTTGATCGATACCGTGATCAACGAGCCTTTGGGTGGGGCGCACCGAGACTTTGAAACGACCATGAAAAACGTCAAAACGGTTTTGGAAACCGAGTTGCGCGAAGCGCAAAATATGCCGATGGCGGATTTGCTGTCGCGCCGTTTCGACCGGATTATGGCTTACGGCAAGTTTACGGATAAGTAAACAATTGATGTGTAGAAAAGCAGGCAGAAGCCCCCCTGCCTGCTTTTTCATTTCTAAGAACTTGCCTTGGACATAACATAGATTACGCCATATGAACCCGACGTCGTCTGAAAACCTTCCGCCTCAATGCCGCAGTTTGTTGGAAACCTTGCGTCTTTCGGCGCGTTCGCTTCCTGATGGTTGTACGGTAACGGTCGGATTGAGCGGCGGTTTGGATTCGGTGGTGTTGCTGCATATGCTCGCGTGTTTGCGGGAAGAGCTTGGTTTGAATGTACACGCTTTGCACGTTCATCACGGATTGAGCTGCAATGCGGATGACTGGCTGGGGTTTTGCACACGCTTATGCCAAGAATGGAATGTGCCGTTTAGAAGCGTAAAAGTTGAAGTCAAAAAAGACGGCTTGGGAATCGAAGCCGCCGCACGGAAAGTGCGTTATCAGGCGTTTTCAGACGACCCCTCCGGCATCATCGCGTTGGCGCACCATCAGGATGACCAAATTGAAACATTCATGCTCGCGGCGGTTCGCGGCGGCGGTATCAAAGCACTTGCCGCTATGCCGCCATGGCGCAAGCTGGATGAGGAAACGCAAATTTGGCGGCCGCTGCTGACGTTTTCCCGAAAAGAATTGGAAAGCTACGCCGCTGCCTGCAATCTGCCGAACATCGAAGATGAAAGTAACGCCGATACAGCTTTTTTAAGAAATTGGATGCGTTACGAGGCGTTGCCGGTTTGGCGGGAGCGCATTCCGAATTTTGACCGTCATGTTTGTGCCAACATTCGTTCTTTGCAAACCGATTTGGCGATTTTGGACGAAGTTGTCGATGCGGATTATCAGACGGTTTGTCAAAGCGGGCGTTTCCAAGTCAGCCGTTGGCAAACATTCAGCGAAGCACGCCGCAGCCGGATTCTTTGGCGTTTTTTTAAGGAGAATGGGATTGTGGAAAGTTCTCCGAGAAAGCTGGCGGATTTCGCGCGGATATTGTTGGAAGCAGAAACTGCACAATGGCAGTTCGGCGAAACATCGGTATGTTTATACCGGGATTTTTTATTTATATTGAAACAAAGCCAGTTCGCAGACGCGGATTGGATAAAGGGAAAAGAAGTCAGAGGTCGTCTGAAAGATATTCTCCAAGAAAACGGCTTTTTTCTGGTGCCACACCGCAACGGATTGCCGGAATCGGTCTTGGAAAAAGACGGAATCATTCGGACGGCGGGCAGTGATGATATGATGAATGTAGGTTTTTTGTATAAAAACGTTAAGAAAGTGTTGCAAGAAAACCATATTGTACCGTTCGTCAGAAAATGCTGGCCGATTATCACAAATACTGACGGAAACTGCATTGCTATTGTTAACCTTACGGTAAGCCACGATTTTCAAGGGTTTGACGGTTTTTTACCGGTTTACGGAAAATTTTTGAGATATAAATGGAACTAAATACAGCGGCAGTTGTCTTTAACTGGCACGGCACGCTTTACTATTTTATAGCTTATAATGCAGTTATTATAAAAGGTAAGATATGAATGATCGCCAGATTGATCAGGCCTTGGTAGAGCGCGCGCAGAAGGGCGAACAAAAAGCATTCGAGTTGCTGATGTCCAAATATCAGCGTCGGCTCATTCGATTGATTTCCCGTTTTGTCAAAGACGAACACGAAGTCAATGATGTGGCGCAAGAGGCAATGATTAGGGCTTATCGGGCCTTGCCGAATTTCCGGGGTGAGAGTGCTTTTTATACTTGGTTGTACCGGATTGCCATCAATACAGCCAAGAATTTCTTAGTAACATCAGGAAAGCAGCCGTTCGTCAGTGCAGAGGCTGCTAACGAAGACGGTGATATTCTGGATTTATCGGATCAGATTGCGGATTACCATACGCCGGAAGCTGAAATGATCAATCGGGAAATCCTGCAAACAGTCGAATCAACGATTTCGCATTTGCCCGAAGACTTACGCAAAGCCATTACCCTGCGGGAAATGGATGGTTTGTCTTACGAGGAAATAGCCAAAATTATGGATTGTCCGATAGGAACGGTCCGCTCCCGTATTTTCAGGGCGCGGGAAGTAATAGCAAAAGATTTGAGGCCGCTGCTGGAAACCTCTGAAAATCAAAGGTGGTAAAAAAATGGTAACAACTATGGATACAACAAGAGAATATGTTTCCATGCTGATGGATGGAGACCAAGTAAGCGAAGAAATGCTTGACCGTCTGTTGTCCGACGATGCCGCTGCCGAAGCGTGGTACGAGTACCATTTGTTAGGCGATTGTATGCGCTATAAAGAAGGGACAGGGCGTGATGCGGATTTCATGCAAAGCGCGGCATTTACCGCTACGCTTGCGGAAATCAGCGAAGAACACAAACAGCGTCATGAAGCCGAAGTTGCCGCTGTGATGCCTGTTGTTAAGGAAGTACAGGCTGCGAACAGTTCCTTCTTCAAATCCTTCGCCGTCGCCGCCAGCGTGGCAGCGGTTGCCGTAGCCGTATGGCAATTCGGTCCGCAAGTGAAGGGCGACTCTTCAGGCATGGTTGCTGAAAAAGCTGTTGAAACCAAAAACCAACAGGAAAATATCGTACCCGTAGCCGCCAATCCGACAGCGAAAAATGCTTCGGATGCCGTGGTAATGCCTGAATCCGCAAAGAATGACAAAGGTGTGAGTCAGACTACAGTTCGAACCGAAACGCAGGTTCAACAGGATTCCGTCGTTCATTAAGCTGCATAGAGATACAGATTTCCATCAAGTAGAGAAAATCCCTTCCCGAGCTATTCGGGCAGGGATTTTATTTTTGACCGAACGCATCTTGAGGTCGTCTGAAAAAGCAGGTTGAACAAAGTCGGACGGTATTGAGCTGTATCCTTTTTATTTGAATCCGCTATATAATGCGGCACATGAAATTGATTACCTCCGCGCAAAACGAGCAGCTCAAGCATTTGTCCAAGCTGCTGACACAATCTAAAGCACGCCGTGAATACGGGCAAACCGTGTTGGAAGGCGTGCATCTTTTGCAGGTCTATTTAGAGGCGGGATATACGCCTAAACAAGTGTATTTGCCCGAAAGTAAAAACACGCATCCTGAAATCCGAAATTTAATCAGCAGCTTGGACGAAGATGGTATTACTTGGGTCGGAAACGAAGCCTTGTCTAAAATCACCAGCCTGAACGATGCTGACGATGTGATGACTTGGATAGAGATTCCGCCGCAAGGTGATTTGCCTTTAAGCGGCGACTGCGTGGTGTTGGACAGGCTGCAAGACCCGGGTAATGTTGGGACGGTTTTACGCAGCGCGGCAGCTTCAGGCATTAGGCAGATTGTGTTGGGTAATGACTGCGTCGATATTTGGTCGCCCAAGGTATTGCGCGCGGGTATGGGGGCGCATTTTCTGCTGAATATATACAGCCGCGTTTTTCTACCGCATTGGCTGGATGCTTATCAGGACAAAATATGGGCGACTGCTTTGGACGGGCGCAATCCCTCCGACTTGTACCAACTGGATTTAAATGCCCCTTGCGCTTGGGTTTTCGGCAATGAAGGCAGCGGCGTGAGTCGGGAAATTTTGGAAAAAGTCGACGGCAGCGTCAGAATCCCGATGCTGGGACAGACCGAATCGTTAAACGTCGCCATGGCGGCAACGGTATGCCTTTTCGAGCAAATGCGCCAACGTATCGCCTAAACCGTTTTCAGACGACCCCTTAGAGAATATAGTGGATTAAATTTAAATCAGGACAAGGCGAGGCAACGCCGTACCGGTTTAAAGTTAATCCACTATAAACATACCATTTAAAATTAAGGAATAACCATGCAATTGCAAGCATTTGACGAAGCGTCGCGCGTACGCCTGATGGAGCTGCTCGATGCCAAATCGGAACACCACAACACCATGCGCTGCGATGAGGTGCAGGCGTTTATGATGGCTTTGTTGAGCGGTCCCGATGCGTTGAACCCGAATGACTGGCTGCCTGAAGTTTTGGGCGACGAATCCTTATTTGATGCCAAAGAGCGCACCGAAATCGAACGTTTGGTCATCGGTTTGGCAGCGGATTTGCGCATCAAACTCAGTAAAAAAATGCTGCCCGATTTGTGGTTATACGAAGATGCCGCCTCCAATCCCGATGTTTATACTTGGTGTAACGCTTATCTCTATGCTTTGGATATCGTTCCGACCGATTGGTTTGAGGCGGTTGATCAGGAAGAATTTGAAGATTTATTCTATCCGATTATGGCCTTGGGCGGGATTTACGATGAAGAGCGAAACGGCGAAATCATCCTGCACCTGACCGAAAAAGAACTCGCCCAGCTCGAATCTGAGCTGCCGCATGTGTTGCTGGATATTTATTGGTATTGGCAGGCAATCATCAACAAACCGCAAACGGTACGCCGCGAAGGCGACAAAACCGGACGCAACGACCCTTGCCCTTGCGGCAGCGGTAAGAAATACAAAGCCTGCTGTAACAAATAAGCGTTCAAAAACCAAAGGTCGTCTGAAAATTCAGACGACCTTTGGTTTTGAAGATATGGCTTAGAAAAACGAAGCCAACCATACGGATAGGACAGTCAGCATAATGGTCAGCGCGCAGCCGATTTTGGCAACCGTACCGATGATAAAGCCGATAAACGTACCGATGCCGACTTTGCCAGCCTGCCAACTGTCTTTGCGGGCGATGAATTCGCCGCTGGCTGCACCAATCAGAGGGCCTAACAGCAGGCCGGGGATGGCGAAGAATGCGCCCACAATGCCGCCGATAAACGCTCCCCAGACGGCGGTTTTACTCGCCCCCGTATATTTTGCACCCAGCGCGCCCGCGACATAATCCATTGCCGTACCGAAAATGGCGACAACGGCAAGGAAAATGAGTGTGCCGGAACCGAAAACCTGATAGTCGCCGGCGTAGCCCAACAGCCATGCGCCGACAAACATCAAGCCCAATCCCGGCAGGGCGGGGTAAATCGTGCCAAAAATGCCGACCGCTATGGCAATCAGACCGAGGATAATCAGGATGGCAGTCATCGCTTTCTTTCAAATATGAAGTGGTATAACGGCAGTATTATGGGGATGTTTCGGCTGATTTCGATAAGGCCGGATGCAAGAAAATGAAAATTTATAGTGGATTAACTTTAAACCAGTACGGCGTTGCCTCGCCTTAGCTCAAA
>CAJZEA010000069.1:0-7538 GCA_915066515.1 uncultured Neisseria sp.
ATTCACTTGGTGCTTCAGCACCTTAGAGAATCGTTCTCTTTGAGCTAAGGTGAGGTAACGCCGTCCTGGTTTAAAGTTAATCCACTATACGTGCGAGTAACGGCAGTTGTGCAGATGTGCAACAGTTTCAAAATTTGTCTGGAAGCAGATAAAACGAAAGGTCGTCTGAAACCTTGTTTCGGTTTTCAGACGACCTCGAAGAAACTTAAATCGTTGCTTTAAATTAACGATCGATGTTGACAGGTTCGCAGTTTTTCACGATGAAGCGGTTTTGTGCATCGCTGACGCCCACGACTTCGGAAGTGGTGTGGGTGTTGCGGTCGATGTAACCGGCAGACATAGAGAAACCGCGTTTGTTGGTGAAGGTAGTGCCGGTGCTGTCAGAGCGGCGTTTGTCAACGCGCAGGCTGATTTGTTTGCCGGCTGCATTTGCAGAAGCGCCTACTGCATTGCCTTTACGGTCGAATTCATAAACGACATTCAGTTTTTTACCGTTGTCGCATTTGTAAGGAACATAGCCTGCAGGAGCGGCGGCGGCAGTCATGGAAACACCGGCGGTCAGAACGGCTACAACAGCGGCAGATAAGAGTTTCATCTGGTATTACTCCATAAAGTAAAAAAGAGTGATGTGTGGCGTGGACTATCCGGCGCCATCCTTGCTTTGTTTTGAAAGCAGGACATATTTTATCCGTTCCGAAGAAATATACAATATGCCCATATGCAAAGCTATACAAAGAAATTTTCGGGAAAAGTTATTACGCTTGTACAAATTTTAATAAGGTGAAGTTTCATAATGAAAAAATTACTTACATTACTAATTCTTTCCGCATTTTCATCCGCCTGTTATGCTGCTGCGGCTGACTGGACGCCGTTGTTGCAGTCTATGAAGAAAGGCTGCGCTGTTGATTTCGATGCCTTGCCTGATGAAAAGGCCGCAATCGGTAAACTGCCTGCCCAATACCGCGCCTCCGTTGCCCGCAGCCGGAGCAGGCAGACAGAGTCGGATGGTGAAGCATTAACCATTGAATTGAAAAATTCTGTTGCTTTTGGACAGCCCTTGTCGGACTTAACTTAATCATCGAATCCGGTGAAGGATACGGCCATGTCAAAATGAAGTTTGCCCGAAATGCCGATATGTCTAAGCTTATTCCCTTATTTACCACACCAACCGATAAACGGCACGGTATGTTGGCAGCGGGTAGGGCGCAGAATTTTTGTGTCAAAGGCGCAAACAGGACGTTGAAGCAATACCAGTCTTCACAACATCACTGGCGCGCCGTTTCGTCCGATGGTCCGTGGCAGGAATTCCGTTACCATCCAAAAGAAAACGTTTTATCCTGCCTGAATTCCGACCATTATGGCGATGAAGTGGAATGCACTAGATAAAACATGAAACCTACGCTGAAAACTTCTCTACTCAAACTTGCTTTGGTCGGCATACTTTTTTATGCCAGCTACAGTTTGTCCAACCATTACGCGGCATCGCTGGCCTATGTGCCGGAAATCGCTTTTGCGTGGGAGCGCAACATCCCGTTTTGGGAATGGACGATTTTGCCTTATTGGTCGCTGAACCTCATGTATGCAGCGGCATTTTTCCTTTGTCGAGATACGCGTGAGCAAAACCGCTATGTCGCACGGCTGGTATCGGCGCAAATTGTCGCCACTACTTGCTTTATGCTGTTCCCGCTGCATTTCGGCTGGCCGAAGCCGCCTACCGACGGGCTGTGGGGCGTGATGTTTGATTCATTGGTCGCATTTGATTTGCCGTACAACCAATCTCCGTCACTGCATATCGCGCTGTCTATCATTGTCGGTGCGTTTTATTGGACGCGGTTTCCCAAAATCCGTTTGCCGATTTTGCTGTGGCAAAGCCTGATTGCCTTGTCGGTACTGACGACTTACCAACACCATTTTATCGACGTGCCGACTGGTGCGCTGTTGGGCTGGCTGGTGTTGTGGGCCATACCGCAACGCGGCGTATCGCCTTTCAGGAGACGAAGTCTGTCCGTAGTACAGCCCGACAACCAAACAGGTCGTCTGAAAACGAACGAAGAGAGTTTCGCCAAAACGAACGCAGTGAGTTTCTGCGAAGCTAAAACGAACTCAGCAGGTTTCCGCGAAGCCAAAACTTTCCCCGAAACACGTTCCCGCGAAATCAAATTTGCCATGCTGTATCTGACAGGCACGGTATTGTCCGCTCTGCCGTCCTTGTTCGGCGGAGCGTGGTTGTGGATGTTGTGGATCAGCGTGTCGCTATCGGTGGTCGCTTTCGCCTATTTAACCGGCAACGCGGCGGTGTTCCAAAAACAGGCAGACGGCAGGCTGTCGGCGGCGGCAACGATTTTGCTGCTGCCTTATCTGGCGGGCGTGCGGCTGAACATGGCTTATTGGCTGCGCGGCAAGGCGAAGACGGCGCGGGTGCGTGATGGTGTGTTGATTGGCAGTATCTCAGGGGTTGCAGAGATTCAGCATTGTGGCGGAGTTTTTGGGAAAAAAACGGCATCTGCTGCGTTAAAAATGCTCGCAAGGTGTTCAACCTTGCTGCGCTTTTTGCCTTGCATCTACCATTTTTTGCCACAAAAATCCGCTTCACAAGCTAAATCTCCGCAACCCCTGGCAATTTCAGACGACCTCCCCGCCGTATTGGACGTATGCGCCGAATATTCCCGCCCTCGCTATCGCGGCGCATACCGCGTTCTGCCGTTATTGGACATGGTGGTGCCGTCTGAAAACGATTTGGTGCAGGCGGCTTTGTTGCTGGAAGCATTGCGCCGGCAACACGGAAAAGTTCTGACCTGTTGCGCGCTGGGCTACGGACGCAGCGCGGCGGTGGTGCTTACTTGGCTGCTGGTTTACGGCGGCTGTCGGGATTTGGCACAGGCAACAGCAGAATTGAAACAGGCTCGCTCGCAGATGGTGCTGCCGCTGGAAACGGCAAGGGCGGTAGAAGAGGCGGCAGGTCGTCTGAAAACGAGCGAAGCGAGTTTCTGCGAAGCTAAAATGAACGAAGCAAGTTTTTGCGAAGCTAATCGAGATAGCTAAGATATAAGTAGATGAAAAACCCAAGCTGAGCAAATCATTCTCTATTGAGCTTGTGCAAGGCAATGCAGTCCTAGTTTAAAGTAAATTCAGGATACGACGACTCATATGTACCGCACCCAAAGTAAGGAGGGAATCTTATGACTAAAAGCTACCGCCCCGTTACGTTTTACACTTTATCCCTGCTGATTCCGTGGACATTATGGTTTGCTGCCGCCTACATCAGCCACCGTCCTGATGCTGTTGAGTACCAGTGGGCTCAGGCCACGTTAGGGCTGGCCGGGCTGTTCGCCCCCATGCTCGTGGCGGCATTCATGTTGTACAAAAAGCCCAAATTGTGGACGGACGCGAAACACCGCCTGTTCCGCCTGACAGGTTTTCCCAAGCGATACCTGCTCGCTGCCGCACTGCTCGGTCCGGTTACCTTGGTGCTGGCGCAACTCATTTCCATCGCTTTCGGACACAGTTGGGCGCAGTTTCACATTTCGGGACATCCGTCATTTACGTCCGCCTTGCTGTCGCCATGGTTCATGCTCCTCATTTCGCCTGTTGCCGAAGAATTGGCGTGGCACAGCTATGGCACCGACGCGCTCACGGCACGCAGAAGCCTGTTTGTCGCATCCTTGCTATTTGCCGTGTATTGGGCGTTTTGGCACATGCCGCTTGCCTTCGTCAAAGGCTATTACCACAGCCAAATCGTTTCCGAAGGCGCACTCTACACGGTTAATTTCGTGGTCAGCATGTTCGTCTTCGTCCTATTGATGAACTGGTTGTACGCCAAAAGCGGGCGTAGCATCGCCGTGGCGACGATATTCCACCTGTGCGCCAATCTGGGTAACGAGATTTTCGCCACCCACCCTGTCAGCAAGGTTATTCAGACGGCCATTTTGTCGGCAGTAGCCATTTATATTTTGATTGCAGAAAAGAATTTGTTTTTAGGTAAGCCTGTGCCATCCCGATAACAAATTCAGACGACCCTTGGACATAATATGCCCCGAATGACGGTTTCCATACCCAAAAGGAAGGTGAATGGACAATTCCACTGACAGCCTGATTACCGCCCGCCTGCTTGCCACCGCCCGCTATACCGCCGTGTTCAATGCCTTGCTATTCGTTTTGTCCGCGCAACGCGGCGGCGCGTGGTCGGCGGTGCAGCTGATTTTGGCAGCGGCGCTGTTGTACTACCACATCCGCATCGAATTCGACCGCCGCGTGTTCCAAGATTTTGCCGACGGCCGCTATACGCCTGAAGCCTTCGACCAAACCCTGCGGCAAACCGGCTTGCGCCGTGTTTCAGACGACCTCTCCATGCCGGAACGTGTGGCAGGAGCGATTGCCTTGTGGCGCAAAAGCCTTTACCTGACCGCTGCACAATCGGCAGTTTTCTTTATCCAAATCCTCTGATGTCATGAAAAATTTTCTTAAAAAACAACTTGCATGGCTGACCGACCAAGCATTGTGCCTGTCGGTATCCTTTCTCACCGGCGTCCGCCCCAAAAGCCCGCGCGAACTGGCGTTCAATCCGCAGCAGAAAGTGTATTACGCCAATCACGGCAGCCACGGCGATTTTTTGCTGGTGTGGATTTCCCTGCCGCGCCGCTGGCGGCTTTCGACGCGTCCCGTTGCGGGTTCGGATTACTGGCTGACCAACAAACTCAAACGCTTCATCATCCAAAACGTCTTCAACGCGCTCTTGATTCCGCGCCACAGCGACAATCCGCAGTCGATTACCGAGCAGATGAACCACGCGCTCCAAGCGGGCGATTCGCTGATTATCTTCCCCGAAGGCACACGCAATACGGACGAAAACGAAATCCTGCTCCCTTTCAAATCAGGCATTTACCATTTGGCAAAGAGTAAGCCCGACACCGAGTTTGTGCCGATATGGATAGACAACATCAACCGCGTCCTGCCCAAAGGCAAAGTGCTGCCCGTGCCGTTGTTGTGTGAAGTCCACATCGGCGAACCGCTGACCCTGCGCGAAGATGAAGACAAAGACACCTTCCTGACACGCACCCGCGAAGCCTTGCTGGCATTGAGGTCGTCTGAAAACGAGTGCAACGAGTCTCAACAAAACAAAGGAGCTGCATCGTGAGCTTTGTTAACACGTCCAGCCAAATCATTACCGAACAAACCGCCGCCCATCTGACCCCGCAGGCAGGCTATATTTTTACCGGCGTATTTGCCATATTGATTTTCGCCAGCGTCGTCGGGCAATGGCTGAAACGCAAAAACGGCGCAGACAATGCCACCATCTCCAACCTCAACGCCCGTATTTACGCTTGGTGGCTGATGACGCTGGTGCTGCTGGTCGCATTTTGGTTCGGCAAAACGGGGACGGTGGCGCTGTTTTTCCTGATTTCGTTTGCCGCCTTGCGCGAATTTATGACTCTTGTCTATCGCCGCCGTAGCGATTATTACAGCATGGTGGTGTGTTTCTACCTGCTGCTGCCGGTGCAATATTATTTCGTCTATGACGGCTGGTATGGCATGTTCAGCATTTTCATCCCCGTGTACGGTTTTTTGGTGTTGCCGATTATCGCCAGCCTGAGCGGTCAAACCGCCCATTTCCTCGAACGCGCCGCCAAAACTCAGTGGATGTCGATGATCTGCATCTTCTGCCTTTCACACGTTCCCGCCTTGATGTTCCTGAACTTGGACGATTTCGACAGCAGCGGCAATATCCTGTTGCTGATGTTTCTGATTTTCGTGGTGCAGGCTTCGGACGTGTTGCAATACGTTTGGGGCAAACTGGTCGGCGGTGCCAAAATCATGCCCTCGCTTTCCCCGTCTAAAACCATATCCGGCACGGTCGGCGGCATTTTGTCCGCCACCGCGCTCGCCGCGCTGCTGTCGCCGATAACGCCGTTTAGCCACGGCCAAGCCGCCGCTATCGGTTTCGTCATCTGCCTGATGGGTTTCTTCGGCGGGCTGGTGATGTCCGCCATCAAACGCGACTACGGCGTCAAAGATTGGGGCAACATGATACGCGGCCACGGCGGTATGCTCGACCGTGTAGATTCCATCTGCTTCGCCGCGCCAGTGTTCTTCCACATTGTCCGGTATTATTGGAACGGTTGAATCTGCTGTTGATCGTTCTGCTTGAAGCCATGCAAAAAGGTCGTCTGAAAACCGTTTTCAGACGACCTTTTGTCTTTGTTACACACTATTTCACAATATCCGACAGCGGCCAGCGCGGTTTGACGTTGAACGCGCCGACGGGCTGCCGCTCCTGCAACCTCATCGCGCCGGCGAAGGCAATCATCGCGCCGTTGTCGGTGCAGTATTCCATGGGCGGGAAGCAGACTTTGATTTTTTCTTCCTTAGATTTGGGTTTGCCTTTTTCAGACGGCTTTTTGACGCTCAGGCGGGAAAATTCGTCGCGCAGCTTCCAGTTTGCACCGACGCCGCCTGCGACGACCAAAGTTCTGAATCCGGTATCCAACAAGGCTTTTTTGGCTTTGGCGGCGAGAACGTCAATCACCGCGTCTTGAAACGCGCGGCAGATGTCGTTGCGCGTTTGCTCGGGAATTTCGCCATCGTTTTCGGCGCGGACTTTTTCGACGGCGGTCAGCACGGCGGTTTTCAAACCGGAGAAGCTCATCTGCAAATCGTGCGAATGGAGCATGGGGCGCGGGAACGAGAAGGTATCGGGGTTGCCCTGCTTTGCGAGTTCGGACAGCTTTGCGCCGCCGGGGTAGGGCAGCCCTAAGAGTTTGGCGGTTTTGTCGAACGCCTCGCCCGCCGCGTCATCGACGCTTTCTCCCAGCAGCGTGTAATCGCCGATGCCGCGCACCGCCATAAACTGCGTATGTCCGCCCGAAACCAGCAGGGCGACGAACGGAAATTCGGGTTTGTCGTCCGCCAAAAGTGGGGAGAGCAAATGGCCTTCGAGATGGTGGACGGGAATGACGGGTTTGTTCAAGGCAAACGCCAAAGCGTTGGCATAGCCCGAACCCGCCAGAAGTGCGCCGCCCAAGCCCGGCCCTTGGGTGTAGGCGACGGCATCGATATCGTCATAGGAAACGCCCGCTTCCTGCAAACAGCCCTGCGTCAGCGGCACGACGCGGCGGATGTGGTCGCGGCTGGCAAGTTCGGGGACAACGCCGCCGTATTCGGCGTGCATCGCCATTTGGGTGTGAAGATGGTGCGCCAACAGGCCGCGTTCGGTGTCGTAAAGCGCAACGCCCGTTTCGTCGCAGGATGATTCGATTCCGAGTACCAGCATGGTTTGAGGTCGTCTGAAAATAAGGATGCGGTATTTTAACGGATTTCGGGCAGTGTTCGCAGTCCATTGCTTGTTCTCCATAACGAAAAGGTCGTCTGAAACCCAAAAATCAGGTTTCAGACGACCTTTGGTCAACGTTTCTATCAGAAGCGGTAATTCACGCCCAAGGCGAACTCGCGGCCGCGCTCGTAGAAAGGGGTACGACCGTTGCCGTCGGGGAAGCGTTGGCTGTGCGAACGGTATTGCTTGTTGCCGATGTTGTTGACGGCGA
>CAJZEA010000070.1:0-7494 GCA_915066515.1 uncultured Neisseria sp.
CGACTTCAATCACGGGAACGCCCGCATCGGCAAGCAGCTTCGCCGTGCCGCCGGTAGAGAGGATTTCGACACCGAGTTTGTGCAGGGTTTGGGCAAATTCGACTGCGCCTGTCTTGTCGGACAGGCTGATCAGGGCGCGTTTGATGGAAGGCATGGGGATTCCTTTTTTTGAAGGTTTAATCGATACACGCTGCTAGCGCAAAAATGAAACAAAATTTGATGAGATGTTTAGCTCCGATGGCGTTCTCTTGGGCAATTCAATAAATTTATACCTTGCGGCAAGCCATATCTTGTCTATCGCCTTTCATACGGACGCTTAGGCTGTCATTCCCGATTTTTTTAACCTGCATTTGCGATTTATCTGATTTACCAATGTCGTTTCTCATCTGGGCAAACATTTCCTTATCCACTTTATGCCACAGAATGGTGCGAATTTTAGCTGTACTATGTTGTCTTTGAACATCGGTGATTTTAATATTCAAACCAATTTTTCCTCCGTCCAACGTCCAAGTACCATCTGCAAAATTCCGATAAACTAAGGTTTCATCATCAGGTGAAGGAAAATTCATATCCACAATCACGCTTACTTTTTGCCCACTACCAAAAGTAAACGTCATCGGAGTTTTATCATTGGCAACGCACTGCCATTTACCGAGCAGTTGCGCTTCTTGAACAACAACAGGTTTTGCCAACACAGGCGCAGCAGCAAAGGCAGCAAGAAGAAAAATCAGGTGTTTTTTTGCATAACAGTTTCTTTCTATAAAATCGGGAGTGAATAAGCTACTTTCTTAGTTTTCCAACTGCCTTATGCAAGTTTGAAGACACTGGTGGTCAGTTTGACAGAATACGTCTTCAATCTTGGCAAAACATTATGGGATGAATTTTCAGGGCGGTATTATCCCCTAGTTTCGGGTTTTTGGCAGCAGTTTTCTGGAAATATTGTTGACAATTTTTCTAGAAAAAAGGTCGTCTGAATTGATTTTCAGACGACCTTTCTGCCGTTCCCTTCCTTCATTATTGCCTGCATAAGGCTAACGATTCAGATATGCCCGTCCTGCGGCTGACAGCTCGGACAAAACCCGCGCCGACGGTTTTCAGACGACCCTTTTCCCCGCCCTGCTTATTCAAACCCCATTTTCCTTGCCGTTGCCACTGCGCCCGCCATCGTGATGCACAAAGGCATCAGCAGGGCGACGGGGGCGTAGGTGAGTTCGAGGATGAAGACTATGGCGGTCAGGGGCATTTTGAGGGAAACGCCGAGAAATGCCGCCGCGCCGATGACGGCGGCACTTTCAGACGACATGGCGGTGAAGAAGGTGTTCCACGCGGCTGCGGCGGCGAAGGCGATGGTGCTGCCGAGCATCATGGACGGGGTAATCAGCCCGCCGTATGCGCCTGCGGCGAGTGCGAGCAGGACGACGAACCATTTGACGGCGGTCATTTCCAAGCTGTACCGCCAGTCGGTCATGCCGCCGAACGTAAGCTGGTTGCCCGCCTTGCCGTTGCCCAGTATTTCGGGAAACCAAACGGAAACGATGCCGATAAGGGCGAACAAGGCAATCGCCAAAGGAATGATTTTCGGGTCGTTGCGCTTGAGGAAGGGAAATTTTTTGGCACTGCGCTGAAACCATACCGCCGTTGCGCCCAAAACGGGGCCGATGGCGGCAGCAAACCACAGCAGCGGGATGTTCACATCGAGATGGGCGGGATGATATTGCTGCACGTCGCCCAAGCCGATGCGGGCGACGGCGGTGGCGGTTACGGAAGTCAGCAATGCGGCGGCCACTGCCTGTTGCGTCCAAATGCCCAACATGGCTTCGAGGATGAAGAGCGTGGAGGCGAGCGGGACGTTATAGACCGCCGCCAAACCTGCTCCTGACGCGCAGGCGAGCAGCAGGCGCATTTCATCTTCGCCCAAACCCAAACGCCTGCCGCCGACGGATGCAAACGCGGCGGTCATTTCACGCGGAGCAACTTCGCGTCCGAGCGGGGAACCGAGTCCGACGGTGATGATTTGCAGCAGCGCATGGGAAACGGTGGTGAAAAACGGCAGCCCCTGCAAGGGCTGCTTCAAGGCTGCCTTGATTTCGATTTGCGGCCTGCCGAAACGTTTGAGCAACCACCAGCCGAACCCTACCGCGACGCCGCACAAAATCAATACGAGGATACGGCGTTCAGACGACGTTTGAACCACGCCTTCCCGAAAGGAAACATGCCCGCCGCCCGCGCCGTAACCGTAAGCCGTGTGCTGGATAAAGTGCATAAGCTCCGTCAAGGCAATGCCGACCATGCCGCCGACGATGCCGGTGAGGATGAGGGCTATCCAAAGTTTGTGCGTATGTTTCATGGGGATTTTGTTTTTGAGACAGGGTTCGGCGGTTTCGTTAAAAAATCAAACGGCCTCAATTAACATTGAGCGGATAGCTTTTCGGCGCAACGTGTGTCTTGCCGTTGTAAGGAATCGCATATTTCTGATTTTTATAACGTTTTTTGCCATCCACCCCCTTCACCGTTGCGCTTAATGCCCAAACGCCTGAGACTGAAGGACGGTTTTTGTCAAAAGCAATTTTCGCATCGATGCTGGCATAGCCGTTTTCACAATTACGTTTTTCCCGCCCTTTGTATTCATCACAATTGCCATAATATGCGCCATTATCTTTACCGTTGATAATGAAGCTGTTACGGACACGGTTGCTGTTATCGGTAAACAGAAAATTTTCTCCGGTCGTCGTTTCGCCCTGACCCGTATAGCCTGATTCGACAGTGTAGCCCCAGTTTTGCTCTCCCATTTGGACAAACCGCCAATCCTTATTCTCCGGCACATCCCCCCATGCGCCGATTTCATCGCTTCCATGTTGTTTGATTGCCCACTTTCCGTCTGTTTTTTCCAAAACAAACAATTCCGCCAGACCCGAAGAAGCATGCGCGTCCCGTTTGACTTTGAGCTTCATATCGTAGGCAAAACCCGTGTACAACACATAGCGGGTAGGCGTGCCGTTGCGGGTAACGGCATGGTCGGCAACAGGTTTCATACAATACATGACGTCGGACATCTGATTACTGTCTTTCGGCAGCTTGGCAAGCTGGCAGTTTTCAGCGGCAAGCGGATGGTTGTAATACCGGGCAATCACTGCTTGGACGGCAGCTTTGTCATTATTGGGCGCAGCCGATGCCAAAACGGGGCAGGCGGCAAGCAGCAGGGCAATCATATATTTCATCGAAAATCTCCTGATATTTTTAAAACCACATTAAAACAAGATACTCGCGTACCTTCTCAGGTCGTCTGAAAACCTGATTTAGACGTTTTCAGACGACCCCTTACGCATTCTTTCCTCTGTTCGACAGCCATCCTGCGACAAACGTCGCGGCGATGACGATGAACACGCCTAAAGCGGACACGGCGGACAAATGTTCGCCCAGAATCCATACCGCCATGATGACGCCGACGACGGGTTCGAGCGAAATCAAGAGGCCGGAGACATTGGCAGGAACTTTGTTCATGCCCTTGTTCCATAAGAGATAGGCAAGCCAACTGCATCCCACCCCCAAATACAAAACCGACAGCACGCCGCCCCACGACCAGTGGACTTCATAGCTCTGAGCCAACACCAGCGAAAACGGCAGGCACAACACCGCCGCCGCCGCCATGGAAGCAGAAGTAAATGCGGGCGCACCGATGCGGGCAATCATCTGCTGGCTCGGCCGTATCACGCCGGCGAAACCGAATCCGGCAAGCAGAATCAGCAAACAGCCGAACCAATCGACCGCGCCGCCGTCTTCCGCACCGCCCAGCACCATCATCCCGATGCCGGCAAACGCCGCTGCCCCGCAAATCCAGTGGTAAATCTTGGCTTTATCGTTAAAAACAAAATGACCGACAAACACCACCAGCAAGGGTTCCAGCCCGACCATGGTAATCGCGCTGGCGGCGGACGTGTATTTCAAACCGATAAACTGAAGCAGCAACACCACGACGTAGTTGATAAAGGCGATACACAACAAAGGCTTCCACTCGCGGCGCGGAATCTTGCCGAAATGGCGGCAACAGGAAGGCAGCACCATCAACGCGGCAATCAACAGCCGCGCCTCGACCATCAGCGCGGCATCAAGCATCTCGTAAGTATATTTGGCGGCGATAAACGAGCTGCCCCAAATCAATAAGGAGAGTATTTGGTAAATCATGGCTCAAGTCGTCGGATAAAAGGATGCACTGATGAAAGGCGGGACATCACGCCCCACCCTGCCCCGATTCGGTCAACGAATCCAAAAAGGCAAAGAGTTTCGCGTTCATCTGCGTAAAATCGAAACGCTCGATTTCATCGGGATGCTGCACATAAGCCTGCGTCCTGCTTTGCGCCGCCAAGTTTTCGCGCCCGTCGGCGGCAATCAAGAGGCCGACGGCAGCGCGGTCGAATTCCAAATGCGCCTGAAACGCATAATGCTTGGGTGAGAAGCGGACAATCTGGCGCGGACAGCCTTTGCTCGCCGCCAATACTGCCGCCCCATCCGTCAGTCCGGGCATATCTCCGTGCCAATGCCCCGCAAGGAAAGACGCGCCCAACAAGGCGGTATGCGGGTCGTTCAAACCTTCCTGCGTCAACTCGACCGGATACACGCCGATTTCGCGGTGCGGGCTGCGCCCGTGCCGTGCGCCGTAGGCGACGGACAAAAGCTGCGCGCCCAAGCACACGCCGACAATGTACTTGTCCGCCGCCACCGCCTGACGCATCAGGCGCAGCTCGGCTTCAGGGTCGTAATACGGAAAAGCCTGCCTGTCTTCATCGGGCGACTGCGGTCCGCCCATGACAATCAGAAAATCGATACCGTCCGCGTTTTCGGGCAACGCTTCCGACTCATAAACCTTAGTCGACGCCGTACGATGCCCGCGCGACCGCGCCCAATCCCAATACGCACCCGGCACTTCAAAATCCTCGTGCAGGATGAAATGGACGTTCAACGTTTTCCCCCGCGTACCGCCGTCATGGCGAAGTTCCTGCTTCATCAGTTTTCTCCCTTTGCAAAAAGCCTGATATTTACAGCAAACCGTGCTGCAACAGCTTCTTACGCAGCGTATTGCGGTTCAGTCCCAAAATTACCGCCGCTTTGGATTGATTGCCGCCGCATTGTTCCATCACACACGCAAGCATCGGCTTTTCCACTTGGTGCAACACCATATCGTACACGCCGCAAGGCTTCGTACCGTTCAAGTCTTTGAAATACTGTTGCAAATTCTGTTCAACGCATTGCGCAATATCGGGGATGGGCTGTTTCATAACATATCCTCCTTCGTTGTTTTTAAAGATGACAGGTCGTCTGAAACGGGGTTCAGACGACGTTTGTTGAGTTTGAATTAAATAGATTGTTTTTTATTTCGATAAAACTGTGTTTTCAGACGACCTGATATTGCCGCCATTTCCAGATAAGAATCATCCTGTTGGCCCGACGACCCAAGCTACCCGCTGATAACCTTAATCCCCAGCAAAGCCAACGCCCCGCCGCAAAATCGGTCTATCCAATGACCGAAACGCTGAAAACGTTTGCTCACGGCAGGGGCGGACAACATCAGCGCGACAAGGCCGAGCCAAACGAACAGCATCAGCGCCATCCATACGCCGTAAACCCCCATCTGCCACATCGGCGTATCCGGCGACAATACGACGGTAAACAGCGACAGCATATACACGACCGCCTTCGGGTTCAGCACATTGCACAACACCCCGCGCCATATCGTTTTCCATGTCGGTTCATCCTCCATATTATCCTTACGGATTTCGACCGTCCCGCCCGCAGCTTTCGCGCGCAAACCTTTATAGCCGATATACAGCAGATACAGGCCGCCGACGATTTTGACCGCAGTTAGAAGCGGGGCGGACTGAGCCACCAGCGTGACCAAGCCGAGTACGGAATAAATAATGTGGATACCGAATCCCAACGCAATGCCCAGCGCGGTCAACATTCCGGCAGCCCGCCCCCGGCTCAACGCCTGCTGCGAAACGAGTACAAAATCAGGGCCGGGCGACATGCACGCCAAAAAATGTACGCCGGTGATAATCCAAAAGCCATGCCAAAAAGTCATACTGAAGCCTTTTGTATTAAAGGAGGTTGGCTGTAGAAAGGCACATCAGCCTTTAAGAATGAAGATTAACCATCAAGCCTTCACCATGCCGGATTACAGTCCACGCAACCTACTCCCCCAAGCAGGTAATCTTGCCAACCTTTTCTCCGTCAGGTTCGATTTCTGCTACATGATCTCCATATTTATCATCCCAAAAGAAACGCCCGTTTTTCTCATACCAAGGTTTGCCCAGTACATACCAAGCCTTGTCCAAACTGTCACCGGGACGGATGGTTTCGCATGTTGCTTTACTCTTAAACGCACTCAACATACACGCATCATGTTGACGGCAATCGGGATTCATGCACCTGCCCTTGTCGTCATTCCAATTGCGATCCATTAATTTACAGGCTATCAAATTATAGTCATAAGCATAAAACCCGTATCCTGTCATCAACAGCGCAGCAATACCTAAGCTTTGTAAACGCGGCGTTAATTTCATATTTACTTCCCAAAAATAAAAAGGTCGTCTGAAACGCCCTACCCTTCACGATATGCACACATCCAGCGGTCGGTTTTTTCCGAAAGCGCCTCAAGATAGGCAGCAAGGGTATTGTATTGTGCCGCTGCGCTGTCCAAGCGGTTGATGTCCCGGCGTGTCTGCTCGCCGTCGGGCATGGTGTCGATGTACCAGCCTATGTGTTTGCGGGCGATGCGCACGCCGGCGACTTCGCCATAAAACGCGTGCATGGCGCGGATGTGGTTCAAAATGGTGTCGTTGCATTCTGCCAAGCTCAAGGCCGGCGGCAAAACGCCGTGTTCGGCATAATGTTTCAAATCGCGGAAGAGCCACGGCCTGCCTTGTGCGCCGCGCCCTATCATGATGCCGTCGGCGGCGGTTTGTTTGAGGACGGCGGCGGCTTTTTGCGGCGAAGTGATGTCGCCGTTGACCCAAACGGGGATGTTCAGACGGCCTTTGGTTTCGGCAATCAATTCGTAACGCGCTTCGCCTTTGTACATCTGCGTGCGTGTGCGGCCGTGGATGGCAAGAGCTGCGATACCTGATTCTTCGGCAATTTTGGCGATGGTCGGCAAGTTTTGATGTTCGTCGTGCCAGCCCAAACGGGTTTTGAGGGTAACGGGTACGTCTACCGCGTTGAGAACGGCTGCCAAGATTTCGGCAACCAGCGGCTCGTTTTGCATCAATGCGCTGCCTGCCTGCACATTGCAGACTTTTTTGGCCGGGCAGCCCATGTTGATGTCGATCACCTGCGCCCCGAGGCTGACGTTGTAACGCGCGGCATCCGCCATCTGCTGCGGATCGCTGCCGGCAATCTGCACGGCCACCACTCCGCCCTCGCCTTCAAAATCGCTGCGGCGCAGAGTCTTTTTGGTATTTCTAAGCGTCGGGTCGCTGGTCAGCATTTCGCACACTGCCC
>CAJZEA010000071.1:0-7491 GCA_915066515.1 uncultured Neisseria sp.
ATACGGCTTGTTCGCCGAAGAGGTCGGTTTCGGTTTCTTCGCGGAAGTTGGTTTCAATCACGCCGCCTTTGGTGCCGCCGTTGGCTGCTGCGTAAGACAGGGCGATGTCGCGCGCTTTGCCGCTTTTATCTTGGTAAACGGCGATCAGGGAAGGCACGCCGCCGCCTTTCAGGAATTCGCTGCGTACGGTGTGGCCGGGGCCTTTGGGGGCGACCATAATCACATCCAAGTCGGCACGCGGTACGATTTGGTTGTAGTGGACGTTGAAGCCGTGCGCGAAAGCAAGTACCGCGCCTTGTTTCAGGTTAGGCTCGATTTCGTTTTTGTATACGACGGGTTGGTTTTCGTCGGGCAGCAGAATCATTACTACGTCTGCTTTTTTGGTGGCATCGGCTACGGACAATACTTCGAAGCCGGCTGCTTCTGCTTTTTTCCAAGAGCCGCCTTGGCGCAGGCCGACTACTACGTTTACGCCTGAATCCTTCAGGTTGGCGGCGTGGGCGTGGCCTTGTGAGCCGTAGCCGATGATGGCGACGGTTTTGCCTTTGATCAGGGACAGGTCGGCGTCTTTATCGTAATAAACTTGCATTTGATTTCCTTTGGGTAAAATGGATTCCGGCTTTGTGTTGAGGATGCCGGACGGTTGGATTGAGGGTAAAGGGTTAAACGGAGAGTTCTTCCATCAAAACGATTTCGAGCGCGTCGGTTTTGCCGTCGATGGCTTTGACGAAACCTTGGAAATGTTCGCTGGCGTTGTGCGCGTCGATGGCGGCTTGGGATTTCCAGTTTTCGACGAAGACGAAACGCTCGGGTTTGCCGATTTCCTGATGCAAATCGTAGCTGATGTTGCCTTCTTCCGCGCGGCTGGCTTTGACCAAGCTTTGGAACAAGGGTTTCAGCGTTTCCGCGTATTCGGGTTTGACAGTAACCAGCGCGACGATTTTAATGTTTGACATCAATCTCTCCTGCCGTTTCTGTTTTCAGACGACCTATCGGGTCGTCTGAAAAACCGACGGTGTTAAATTTTCAAAATACGCTCGCCGCGGCCGATACCGGCTGCGCCTGTGCGTACGGTTTCCAAAATCTGGGCGCGTCCGACGGTTTCGAGGAAGGAGTCGAGTTTGTCGGTCGAACCTGTGATTTCGATGGTGTAGCTGCGGTCGGTTACGTCGATGATGCTGCCACGGTAGATTTCAGTCAGGCGTAAAAATTCGTCGCGGTCTTTGCCGACGGCGCGGACTTTTACCAACATCAGTTCGCGTTCGACAAAACGGCTTTCGTTCAAATCGACCACTTTGACCACCTCAATCAATTTATTGAGTTGCTTGGTGATTTGTTCGATGACTTGCTCGTCGCCATGGGTAACGATGGTCATGCGCGAAAGGGTTTTGTCTTCGGTCGGGGCTACTGCCAAGGAGTCGATGTTGTAGTCGCGAGCGGAGAAAAGACCGACCACGCGGCTCATCGCGCCTGATTCGTTTTCCATCAGAACAGATAAGATATGTCGCATTGTCGTTCTCCTTACGCTTTCGGGTTTTCGCGCATATGCGGTGGCAGGACCATTTCATCCAAACCTTTGCCGTTGCCGACCATAGGCAGCACGTTTTGTTTTTTATCGGTTAAGAAGTCCATAAATACCAGACGGTCTTTTTGTTTGACTGCTTCCCAAAGCGCGCCTTCAACATCGGATTTTTTGTCCACGCGGATGCCGATGTGTCCGTATGCTTCCGCCAGTTTGACGAAATCGGGCAGAGAATCGAAATAGGTTTCCGATTCGCGGTTGCCGTAATACAGCTCCTGCCATTGGCGAACCATGCCGAGATAGCCGTTGTTGAGGGTAACGACGTTAATCGGGACATGGTATTGGAAGCAGGTGGACAATTCCTGGATGTTCATCTGAATCGAACCTTCGCCCGTAATACAGAATACGTCTTGGTCGGGAGCGGCAAGTTTCGCACCCAGCGCATACGGCAGCCCTACGCCCATCGTACCCAAGCCGCCGGAATTGAGCCATTGGCGCGGGCGTTCGAACGGATAATATTGCGCCGCGAACATTTGGTGTTGTCCCACGTCCGAAGTGATGATGGCGGAATTGCCGGTAACTTCGGCAAGTTTCTGCACGACATATTGCGGTTTGATGATTTCGCTGTCGTTGTCAAACCACAGGCAGTTGCGCGAACGCCATTCTTCGATGTTTTTCCACCATTTGTCCAATGAATCGGCGGCAGGCGCATCCTGTTTGCCCCACAAGGCAATCATTTCGGACAAGACGTTTTTCACGTCGCCGACAATCGGAATATCGACTTTGACGCGTTTGGCGATGCTGGACGGGTCAACATCAATGTGAATGACTTTTTTGGCTTTTTCAAAAAATTTGGACGGAACGGATACGACACGGTCGTCAAAACGCGCGCCCACTGCCAACACGACATCCGCGTTTTGCATGGCAAGGTTGGCTTCGTAAGTGCCGTGCATACCCAGCATGCCTAAGAATTGGCGGTCGCTTGAAGGGTACGCACCCAGCCCCATCAGTGTGCCGGTACACGGTGCGCCCGTCATGCGGACAAACTTCGTCAGCTCTTCCGAAGCATTGCCCAATACCACGCCGCCGCCGAAATAAACGATCGGACGTTTGGCGGAAGCCAACATTTGGATGGCTTTTTTAATCTGCCCGATATGGCCTTGCACGACAGGTTGGTAAGAGCGGATAAAGATGTCTTCCTGCGGATAGCTGAATTTCGCCATCGCCTGCGTTACATCTTTGGGAATATCGACTACGACCGGGCCGGGTCGGCCGCTGGCGGCGATTTGGAATGCCTTTTTAATGGTCTCGGCAAGCTCGTTGACGTTGGTTACCAAGAAATTGTGTTTGACGCACGGACGGGTAATGCCGACCGTATCCACCTCTTGAAACGCATCCGTACCGATGAGCGAATTGCCAACCTGTCCGCTGATGACCACCATCGGGATCGAATCGCTGTATGCGGTGGCGATGCCTGTCAGCGCATTGGTCACGCCCGGACCGGAAGTAACCAGCGCGACGCCGACTTTGCCGCTGACGCGCGCATACGCATCTGCCGCGTGTACCGCTGCCTGCTCGTGTCGGGTCAGGATGTGCTTGAATTTATTGAGTTGGAAAATAGCGTCGTAGATTTCGATAACTGCGCCGCCCGGATAGCCGAAAACATACTCTACACCTTCGGCTTTGAGACTTTGCACTATGATTTGTGCACCTGATAATTGCATAATGACCTCTTTTATACGGCTTCAAACCAATAGGGGCAACCCGCCTCGCCACAGCACCTGTAATGCAAGCCCTCCAAGCAGCGGTTTAGGGTACGCGCATTGAAGGAACACGGCGACAGTCAGACTGTCCAATCAATTGGAATGAAACACAGAGTTTATGAATGAAAGAATGCAAACGATAACGCAAACCGCCTGTTCAATCAAGACAAAATCTTTCATCTTTTAACATTATCCGAATACCGAAAAGATTGAGTATTGATTTTTATAAAATAAATATTCGGGCATTCGGAATATATTAATGAAGATTGTTGACAGTTTTTATAGAAGGGGTCGTCTGAAACCCGTTTTACACTGTTTTCAGACGACCCTCAGGCTACCACCCTTCTCCTCCGGTTTCGCTTTCTCTATAAACTCATTTCTCCCGTTTTGTCTATGCCCTCCGGCATGTTTTCCAAGAAGAGATGCAACAAATGATCAATCACCAAATCATTGGTGGTGCTGCAATAAGGCCTATTCGCATAATGTTCTTTGTGATGATGGTATTGGCTTTTGATAATGGCGGAATCCTGAACCATCAGACGTTCCAGAAACGGGCGGAACAGATGGAATTTGATGGGCAAAGGAAAGCGGCTTTTAGGGAAATGAACTCGGACATTTAAGCCCATACTACCCTTGTTTTGAGGGATAAAAAAGGCGGAAATCCGATATTCATGACTGTTCGGCGTGAAGTAATCGATACGCACCAAACCCGGGAAAGTAAATGCCGCATCGTTAACGGTAATGCCTTTGTCGAACAGCTTGTTAATCAATCCGTTTTGCTGTTGATTGAGACGATAATGCGTCACGAAACCGCGTTCATGGTGGCTCTGGCTGATCTGCATGCTTTGTTTGCCGTTGTTGCGCAGCAGTTTGGCATGGATATAGCGCGTATGGGTCGGGTCGAGGAAGTTTTCGATGGCGTGGATGAAATCGCCTTCCATATATCGGACGGCGTTGGCGGTTTCAAAACCTTCCGGTGCTTCAAAATCGGCATACGGTTCAAAAGGAATATCAGAAACCAGACAAACCCACACCCAATCGTCGTACTCTCGGCATGGAAACGTAGGAACACTCTCAGCTTCTTCACAAGCACACATCCCGCCGACAACAGTCAAAACTTTGCCTTGCGCGTCAAACTCCCAGCCGTGATAACAACATTGGAGTTTGCCCGAAACGATTTTGCCCGCACTCAGCGGCACATGCCGATGCGGACAGCAATCATCCATACAGGCTGCCTGTCCGTTCAGCCGTACCAATACCAGCTGCTGTCCCAACAATTCGCGATGAACGGGTTTGTCTTTCAGCTGCTTGCTCGGTATCAACGGATACCAAGCGCGTTTCATTTTTTCTATATTCATGGTTTGTGTCGTTTTATTTGATTGTGATGGCAAATCAACTTTTTTATGTTGATACACCTCTTTTGAAACTTACAGCATGGATTAACCTAGGCAGCTCTTACGTTTATAGGGGCGGTAAGCTTTTCCATTAAAGCGGTAACGCGTTTCGGTGCAATATCTTGCATTGCCTTCTGTAACGGCGATATCGCGCAAACCGTTATGTTGTTTCGGCAAGATATTGATTCCATAGCCTCCGCCTTCCAACAAGACCTCTGATTTGCCGCGTCCGCTGGAGAGGATTTGGAATTCTGTCAATGCGCTGCCGCCCATTGTGCAGACTGCGACGAAATATTTAGCGTCCTTTTTCAGGGAAAGTGAAACAGGCGCAACGGCAAAATCACCGCATTCGTTTTGTATGGATTTGAACGCAGACTCTACCTTTGCATTGGCGGAATATTGACGGAATGCCGGATTGCCCGATACTTCCAACGATATCGTTTCGGCGGATGCGGCCGCGGTGGCGGCAAGGCAGATGAGTAAAAACGTTTTTTTCATGATGTACTCCGTGTTTTAAGTTCAATATTTATGTTTACAGTTTGTATTTAATCAGGATTTTTTTGTAATACCCCTGGCTCAATGCGTGTAACAGCTTCCAAATAAGCCGGCGCGCAGGTCGGAGATGGGACGTATAGACCGCCATATATTCGATTTCAGGCATTGCGCCGCGTACCCTTTTGAAATCGGGTGCACCGGAACTGAAATTTAAAGGGACATTCGCTTCGATACAGGTTTGCATGGAACGCGTCATGCAGCGGCGGTATAAGGTATCACTTTGCGGCTTGGCATCATCGTAGCCGACGATGGGCGAAGTAGCGGTATTGCTGTCGATGACAACGCCTGATACTCCGGCGCTTTCACCGGTTTTGCCGTCACGCAGTAGAAATAAATTCAAGATATCGCGCGATACGGCTTCGCGCATAAATTCAACGGTAAATTGTACGTTTTGTTTGGAATATTTGTTCAGATACAGGCGGTTGTACCAATGCACCGCCGCTTCAAAATCCGCATCAGGGCTGTCGGCACTCAAGCGCTCAAAAACATAACGTCCGTCATTAAATATCTTGCGGTCGCGTTTGGTATTGGTTTTTGCCATGACTGCCTGCCAATCGTCCATAATGTAAACCTGCCGCGTCACAACCATTTTCCAACCGAGCTGTTCCAGCCGTTCAATCAAATCCTTATGTTGGCGCGGATTCAGCGAACGGACGGACAAAGCATGTTTCGGCCATTTTGCGACGGCGGCTTGGGTCAGCTTCGACATTGGGGTCGTCTGAAAAGCCTCAGAGAAGCTATTGGTAGAGAGGCAATAATTGTTCAGCGTCACCATACGGTCGATCTGATTCAGCCGCAGAATGCCGCTTAACGCCGACAACAAACCGGCCGCAAGCAAACGCTGACCGCCGGGCAGCTTGACCAACTCGTCCTTCGCATAATCCACGATTGCCGAATGCGGCGATGCGGTATAGCAATTAGGCGTGATCCGGTCGATGACGGTGCAGGGAATATCCAAACCGTCGATATTCAAAACCTCGGCGCGGGCATTCATATTGGCAAACAGGCGTTGCAGCGGAATGTCTCGGAACAATGCCGCAAATTCGTGGGACAGATCAGTTTTCATCGCCGTCAAACTCAATATCGAAAGTGCTGGCGCTGGTTAAAGGCTTATGATGCCGGATACTGCGCCACATCATCTCGCCCAATGCCAGCCATTGCGCATAGAAAGGCAAATCGGCAATCACATCATCGGCTCGGCGGAAGTCCTGCCAAAGCGCCGTCCATTTTCCCTCTTTCCAAGCCCGATAACCGAAAAGCAGCGGCAAGGTCGCACCGACCCGTAAAGGTTTGGATGGTACGTTGTGTTTCCGTTGCTGCAAGCGCCCTGCTCCGTCAAATATCAAATCCTCGCGTAAAAGATGCAGGCCGCTGGTCGCGCGGGGATTGCATTCCAACAGCCACAAATCGTTTTCGTCATCGATAAAGTCAAAAGCCGCCTGTCCGTGAAACGCGTTTTGCTCGGCAAATTTCGTCACAAATTCGTCCAAACGCGGGTCGGAAAGCGGCTCGAAATAGGTCGATGCCGAATCGTTGAGCAGGTAGCGCGGGCGGTAGGCGGCATGCGCCAACACGCTGCCGTGTTCGCAAATCACATAATTACACACCCCCTGCCCCGTAATGAAATCCTGCTGCACCCAAGGATAATCCGCACTGATATGGATGTTTTTCAGACGACCCTCCGTTACGCCGCGTATTACGGAACGCCCGAAACGCGAATAAACAGGCTTCAATACCGTTTTCTTCACGCTGTCGTATCCGACCTCGCCGACCGATGTAATTCGGCGCGTAGCCGGAAAACGCACCGTCGTATCCTGCGGCATCCGCTCGAAAAAACGGAATTTGTCATGCAGGGTGAACAGCGTTTCATGATCGGGCATCCAACATTTGGCGCGCTCCGATTCCGGCAAATCCAGCCTCGCCAAATAAAAAATATCTTCACAGGTCGGAATCACACAATCCGCCTGCGCCACCAATTCCGTCATAGCACGCGCATAGCCGGCGAAATCCAAACGCGGCGCGGGAATGCGGCAGTACCCGCCCAATTCGGCAAAAATGCCGACCGGAAAATGCAGGCTGTCGCAAAACACAACCTGATGTCCGCCGCGTTTGGCGAACCGCGCCCATTCCAGCGCAACGGGCGCTCGGGGAGAAGTGATGAGGATGTTCAATTTGTATTCCTGAAGCGTTTGGCTTTGCATCGATATAGTGGATTAACTTTAAACCAGTACGGCGTTGCCTCGCCTTAGCTCAAAGA
>CAJZEA010000072.1:0-7376 GCA_915066515.1 uncultured Neisseria sp.
CTCTTTGAGCTAAGGCGAGGCAACGCCGTACTGGTTTAAAGTTAATCCACTATACATAAGGGCGTTGGCAACGTCGTATCATTGCAATTTCCATCCACTATATTTTCAGACGACCTTTTGTTTGAATATGCATCATGCAGGGACAAGATTCGCCGAACAGGTCGTCTGAAAAGGCAGATTATTTGGCTTTGCGTTTGAGTAGAAAATACATAGGTACGATATAAAAAAGCGTGCTGATAATTAATGAGACTATGATTTTGAGTGGTCGGTCTGTTTGATACACGCCGAGCAATAAGCCAATCCCGAAATTTACAGGGAGAAAAATGCATAGTGATGTTAAGATGATTTTTTTCATTGCGTAAAATCCATTAACTATGGCCGGATGAAACTCGCCATACCATATTTGTAGTTGATAAGCGCAGGCAAGTTCCCCAAGTCAAAGATGGCTGTATGGGACGGAAATTCCAGCTCAAGCCATTGTTGCTGTTGAATCTATTTTCAGACGACCCCTTATCTTTTTTAACCTACCGTGTTTTGAAAACACCTGCTTGTGTTGCAGGTTCGCTTCCGAACCGACACTTGACACAGAAAGACCTCATCATGAAACCCACCATCGCCCTTGTCGGCCGCCCGAATGTTGGCAAATCCACCTTGTTCAACCGCCTGACGCGCACCAAAGACGCGCTTGTGCACGACCTGCCCGGCCTGACCCGCGACCGCCATTACGGACACGGCAAAATCGGCAGCAAACCTTATCTCGTCATCGATACCGGCGGTTTCGAGCCGGTTGTGGACAGCGGGATTTTGCACGAAATGGCGAAGCAGACCTTGCAGGCTGTCGATGAAGCCGATGCCGTCGTGTTCTTGGTGGACGGCCGCACCGGCTTGACCCCGCAAGACAAAATCATCGCCGACCGTCTGCGCCAAAGTCCGCGCCCCGTTTATCTGGCGGTAAACAAAGGCGAGGGCGGCAACAGAGCCGTGCTTGCCGCCGAGTTTTACGAGTTGGCATTGGGCGAGCCGCACGTTATTTCCGGCGCGCACGGAGACGGCGTGTATTACCTGATTGAAGAAATTTTAGAAAACTTCCCTGAGCCTGAAGCCGAAGAAGCCGATGTAAAACATCCTGTTTTTGCCGTTATCGGTCGTCCGAATGTCGGCAAATCCACGCTGGTTAACGCCATTCTCGGCGAAGAGCGTGTGATTGCCTTCGATATGGCAGGCACAACGCGCGACAGCATCCACATCGATTTCGAACGCGAAGGCAAGCCGTTTACCATCATCGATACCGCAGGCGTGCGCCGCCGCGGCAAAGTTGATGAGGCGGTGGAAAAGTTCTCCGTTATCAAAGCGATGCAGGCGGTTGAGGCGGCAAACGTTGCTGTTTTGGTGTTGGATGCGCAGCAGGACATCGCCGACCAAGATGCCACGATTGCCGGTTTCGCCTTGGAAGCAGGGCGCGCGCTGGTGGTTGCCGTCAATAAATGGGACGGTATCAGCGAAGAGCGGCGCGAGCAGATTAAACGCGACATTTCCCGCAAACTGTATTTCCTCGATTTTGCCAAGTTCCACTTCATTTCCGCATTGAAAGAACGCGGTATCGACGGATTGTTCGACAGCATTCAGGCCGCCTACAACGCCGCCATGATTAAGATGCCGACGCCGAAAATCACCCGCGTCCTGCAAAGCGCCATCGAACGCCAACAGCCGCCGCGCGCGGGGTTGGTGCGCCCGAAAATGCGTTATGCCCACCAAGGCGGCATGAACCCGCCTGTGATTGTCGTACACGGCAATTCGCTGCACGCGATTTCCGACAGCTATACGCGCTACCTGACCCAGACGTTCCGCAAAGCCTTCAACCTGCAAGGCACGCCGCTGCGGATTCAATACAATGTTTCGGAAAACCCGTATGAAAATGTGGAAGACAAACCGAAGAAAAAACCGCTGCGCCGCGTCAGCCTGAGCAACCGCATCGAAAAACGCGAAGGCCGCAAGGAAGAGAAAAACCGTTTTAAAAAGAAAACCAAAGTTAGCGTGAAAAAACAGCACAGCAAATAAATCTGACGGAACAAGGGGCGCACCGCGAGGCTTGCCCCTTTTAGATTGCTGTCGGGACGAATAGGGCGGTTGGAGGTGAATCCTCTTAAAGATTTTAGCTAAGGTATTGTAATAAAAATTTTTTATCTGATGATAAGGTCGTCTGAAAATCCAAATCTGCCAACCTGTTCCCTATGGTAAAAATCGTTTGTATTAAAATGATTTGTATAACACATCCGGGTAAAAAATCGTTGGAAAGCCCGTCGTTTGATAGAGGTTTGCATATTCTTACGGAAAAATAGTTGGTAATTTTTCTCGTTCGGGTCTACAATCCGACTCATGTTCGTTTTCAAAACGATTTCAAAATCATAATAATGGAGCTTAGAATATGACAGCTAAAGGACAAATGTTACAAGATCCTTTTTTGAATGCGTTGCGTAAAGAGCACGTTCCGGTTTCGATTTATCTGGTCAACGGTATCAAACTGCAAGGCCAAGTCGAGTCGTTTGACCAATACGTCGTTCTGCTGCGTAATACTTCCGTTACCCAAATGGTTTATAAACACGCCATCTCAACGATCGTTCCTGCCCGTGCCGTAAGCCTGCAACACGAGAACAAACCCCAAGCCGCTGCGGCTGCCCCGGTTCAAGTTGAGACCGTGCAACAACCTGCCGAATAATGTATGTAACGCATTAATCGATTCTGATACCTTACCGCTTGGCCGGTAAGGTATTTTTATTTTCAGACGACCTTTAATTTTATGCAGCTCGAAAACATCCTCCCTTTTGCACACATGCTTCTCAAACAAGCCTTAAAACCCGATGCCCGCGCTTTGGACGGTACGGCGGGAAACGGCAACGATACGCTGATGCTGGCGCGTTCGATCGGCAGCGGCGGGAAAGTGTGGGCGTTTGACGTGCAAGAGCAGGCATTGGCAAACACCCGAATGCGCTTGGAAGAAGCGGGCATGGCGGATAGGGTGGAATTGATATTGGACGGACATGAAAACCTTGCCACCCACATCCGCGAACCGCTGGACGCGGCGGTATTCAATTTCGGCTGGCTGCCCGGCGGCGATAAAAGTTGTACGACAGAAGCGGCAACCAGCATCCGCGCGTTGGCATCCGCCTTGTCGCTGCTGAAAACGGGCGGGCTGGCGGTTGCCGTCCTGTATCCCGGGCATGAGGCGGGGCAGCATGAAGCGCAGGCAATCGAAGATTGGGCGCAGCAGTTGCCGCAGGATGAATTTGCCGTTTTGCGTTATGGTTTTATCAACCGCCGCAACCGCCCGCCGTATTTGTTGGCGTTTGAAAAGTTACGTCAAGAATGAATGTTTGGGGTAGAATAGGCGCTTCTTTCAAAAACAATAACGTGCGACCGCTATGCAATATCTGTTTGTAAAATACAGCCATCAGATTTTCGTCACCATCACCATTTTGGTGTTCAATATCCGCTTCTTCTTGCTTTGGCGGCATCCCGACAAACCTTTGGCGGGCATCTGGAAAGCCCTTCCCCACCTCAACGACACCATGCTGCTCTTTACCGGCTTGTGGCTGATGAAGATTACCCACTTTTCGCCCTTCAACGCGCCCTGGCTCGGCAGTAAAATCCTGCTGCTGCTGGTTTACATCGGCTTGGGCATGGTCATGATGCGCGCCCGTCCGCGTTCGCCGAAGTTTTATACCGTTTATGTTTTGGCAATGGCCTGCGTCGGCTGCATCGTCTATCTTGCCAAAACCAAAACGCTGCCGTTTTAAAGAGGTCGTCTGAACATGCCGCCAACCCATTTTGCCGTCATCGCCTTGGGCAGCAACCTTGCCGAACCCGCCCGCCAAGTTCGCGCCGCCTTGTCCGCGCTGGAGGCGCATTCGCAGATTCAAATCGAAAAAACTTCCTCGCTGTATGTGACCGCGCCAGTCGGCTACGACGATCAGCCTGATTTCGTCAATGCCGTTTGTTCCGTCCGCACTTCATTGGACGGCGTTTCGCTGCTTGCCGTGTTGAACCGCATCGAATCGGATTTCGGGCGGGAACGCACGTTCCGAAACGCCCCGCGCACATTGGACCTGGACATCATCGATTTTGACGGCATTTCCAGCAGCGACCCGCATCTGACCCTACCGCATCCGCGCGCGCACGAACGCAGCTTTGTGATGAAGCCGCTGGCTGAAATCCTGCCCGATTTTGTTTTGGGCGGACACGGACGGGCGGCGGATTTGGCGGCTGCTTTGGGCGAGGAAGGAATACGCCTGTTGGCAGCCGTTTGAAGCAAGACGGTGAAATAAAAACTCCTGTTTGTTTCAATTGCGTGTCAAAGTTTTTATTTGAAGCTAGCTCGGTTCAAAAGGTCGTCTGAAAAGGAAAATGGCTTGGCAGTTTCCTTTTTCAGACGACCTTTCAAGAAGGACGGCGGCAGGTTTGGGCAAACTCCGTCAGTCTGATAAAATGCCACCTTTCCAAAATATCAAAACAAAATCATTAATCAAACCATGAACTACCGTTATATTGTCGTCGAAGGCTCCATCGGCAGCGGGAAAAACGCCTTGAGCCGCCGCCTTGCAGAACATTTCAGCGCGCTGTCGCTGGCGGAAAACCCCGAACACAACCCCTTCCTCATGAAGTTTTACGCCAACGCCTCCCATCACGGCTTGGCAACCGAGCTTTTTTTCCTGATGCGCCGCGCCGAAAGCGTGGACATCATCAAAAACGAATACGCACAAGGCGGCATGGTGGTCGCCGATTTCCTGTTGGAAAAAGACCGGATTTTCACGCCGGTCGTGTTGAATGAAGACGAGCAGCAGCTCTTTGCCGATTTGAAACAAAAAATCCTGCCGCAGTATCCCGCGCCCGATTTGGTGATCTACCTGCAAACCGCCGTGGACGGCAACCGCAAACGCCTGCAAAAACGCGGCGACGGCATCATCAATCTTTTCCCCGAAGGCTATTTGGGGCGGATACACGAGGGATACAGCCAGTTTTTCCACCTTTATCAAAATTCCCCGCTGCTGACCGTCAATGCCGACGAGTTGGACTTGCAAGGCAATGACGAACATTTCCAACTGTTGCTCAATGCGCTGAACGATTTGCAGGGAACGCGCAATTATCTGAATTTGAGCGAGCGCTGACGCAGTTTGCAAGATTGAGGTGAAACGCCGAAGCGGCTATGTTGGGGATTCATTTTATTTCCTTGCCCGCTTCTGCGTTTCCGTCTTAGGTCGTCTGAAAGGAGACATCATGACCCAATACCGATTCACTTTGCCCTCAAGCAGCGGCAACGACTTCGATTCCGCCGAACATCTGCCGCTGATTGTCTATTTCTACCCCAAAGACAGCACGCCCGGCTGCACCACCGAAGGCTTGGATTTCAACGCCCGTTTGCCGCAATTCAAAGAACTCGGCTATACCGTCGTCGGCATCTCGCGTGACGGCGTGAAATCGCATCAGAATTTCTGCGCCAAGCAAGGTTTCAATTTTGAATTGTTGAGCGACAAAGACGAAACCGTGTGCAAAATGTTTGACGTGATCAAGCTGAAAAAGCTCTACGGTAAAGAGTCTTTGGGTATTGAACGCAGCACATTCGTATTGGACGCAAACGGCGAAATCATCCACGAATGGCGCAAAGTCAAAGTCGCCGGACACGCGCAGGAAGTGTTGGAAACGCTGTCCCGATAAACCGTAATGCAGCAAAAGGTCGTCTGAAAACGAACATGGCGGACTCTGCCCAAGCAGGTTTTTATTTTCAGACGGCCTTTTATAATGGATGTCAATCAGGGCAGGGTTGCTTGTTCTGATTCATATTCGATCCACGATACCCCATCTTCGGACTGCCCGTAAAACCTCATGACCGATGAACTCATAGACAAACTGCTCGAATCCCTGTGGCTGCAAGACCGTCTCAGCCACAACACCTTGCAAGGCTACCGCCGCGATTTGGAAAAAGTCGCCGCGCGCTTGGAAGCGGGCGGGCATACTTGGCTGGATGCCGAAGCCGCCGATTTGGCGGATGCCGTCTATGCGGCGGACGAAAAGCACAGCTCGCAGGCGCGCGCCTTGTCCGCCTGCAAACGCCTATACGCCTGGTTGGAAGAGACCGAGCGGCGGACGGACAACCCGACCCGTTTCCTCAAAGCCCCGAAACAGACGCAAAAGCTGCCCACCCAGATTACCGAAGCGCAAATCGAAAACCTGCTTGCCGCACCCGATACCGACACGCCGCACGGCCTGCGCGACAAAGCCCTGCTCGAAGTCATGTACGCCACAGGTCTGCGCGTAACTGAAGCCGTCAAGCTCCAACTGGGCGACCTTGACCTCAACCGCGGCTGCATCCGCACCATAGGCAAAGGCGACAAACTGCGCATCGTGCCTATGGGCGAAGAAGCCGTTTACTGGGTCGAACGCTATTGCGCCGAATCGCGCCCGCTACTGCTCAAAAACAAAATCTGCGACGAAGTCTTCGTCAGCCAAAAACGCAGCGGCATCTCCCGCCAACTCGCGTGGATGATTGTCAAAAACTACGCCGAAGCCGCCGGCATCACCTCGCTCAGCCCGCACGGCCTGCGCCACGCCTTCGCCACCCACCTCGTCAATCACGGCGTCGATTTGCGCGCTGTACAACTCATGCTCGGACACGCCAACATCAACACCACCCAAATCTACACCCACGTCGCCAACATCCGCCTGAAAAACATCGTTGACGAACATCATTCGCGAAATTAAACGATTCCATTGAAAAAGGTCGTCTGAAAACAGAAATCTCGTTTTCAGACGACCTTTTGCCTTTATCCGTCAAACCGCGGCTGCTTCAGGTTTGGCTTTGTTTTTCTTGAATTTCAACACGGCTTCTTCTTTCGCTGCATCCCAGTCTATCCGCACGAAGCCGCCGTCGGCGAGTTTGCCGAACAGGAGTTCGTCAGCGAGCGGTTTGCGGATTTTTGCCTGAATCAGGCGGTGCATCGGGCGCGCGCCCATTTGCGGGTCGAAACCTTTTTCCGCCAGATATTTGCGCAATGCCGGTGTGAATTCGGCTTCGACTTTTTTGTCGAGGAGCTGGTGTTCGAGCTGGAGCAAGAATTTGTCCACGACTTTGGCGATGACGGGTTCGGACAAGGGCGCAAACGGGATAATCGCGTCCAAACGGTTGCGGAACTCGGGCGTGAAGAGTTTGTTGATTGCCTGCATTTCGTCGCCACGCTCGTGTTTGGCGGTAAAGCCGAGGCTGGGGCGGCTGAGGCTTTCCGCGCCTGCGTTGGTGGTCATAATCAGGATGACGTTGCGGAAATCGGCGCTCTTGCCGTTGTTGTCGGTCAGTTTGCCTGCGTCCATGACTTGCAGGAGGACGT
>CAJZEA010000073.1:0-7364 GCA_915066515.1 uncultured Neisseria sp.
ACTATCTGTACTGTCTGCGGCTTCGTCGCCTTGTCCTGATTTAAAGTTAATCCACCATAACGTTGTTTTTGGGGACAAGGGTCGTCTGAAAAGCCGAAACCGCCTAGCCGCCGACCACCGGCCGCACGATATCGACTTTATCGTTTTCGTTCAAAACCGTTTCCGCATACGCGCCTTTGGCGACAAATCCGGTATTCACGGCGACGGCAAAGGGCTTTTGCGGCGCGGTTTGGGCGATGAGGTCGGCAACGGTCGTGCCGTGAAGTTCGGCGGGTTCGCCGTTTAAGATGATGTTCATGGTTTCTCGATATTTCGTAGGTAAGTTTCTTTATTCGCGATGCGCCTGTTCCTGTTTGAACCCGTCGCCCCATTCCTTCAATGCCGTCAGCACGGGTGCAAGCGTTTTGCCGTAGTCGGTCAGGCGGTATTCCACTCGTGGCGGGACTTCGGGATACACAGTACGCAAAATGATGCCGTCGGCCTCCAATGCGCGCAGTTGCGCGGTCAGCGTGCGTTGCGACACATCGGGCAGGATGCGGCGGATTTGGTTGAAGCGCAGCGTACCGTCCGTGTGCAGGCGGTAGAGTATCGTTCCTTTCCATTTGCCGCCGATGACGGAAAGCGCGGCTTCCACCGAGCAGCCTTCGGCGCAGTCGTAGCTTGGGTGCGGTGTGCGGGGCATGGCAGTATCCTTTATGTAACTATATGAAAAATAAGTGCGTTCTTGTTAATGGTGTACTTCGGGTGCATGATACACGCTTTCAGACGACCTAACAGGAGAACCTTATGAAAGCCATCGGTTTCAACCGCCCTTTGCCCGTTTCCAACCCTGAAGCCCTGCTCGACATCGAACTGCCCGAACCCGAATTGCGGCCGCACGATATTTTGGTTGCCGTGCAAGCGGTTTCGGTCAATCCTGCCGATGTGAAAGTTCGGGCGGCGCATACGCCTGCGGCAGGGCAGTACCGCGTATTGGGTTACGACGCGGCAGGCATCGTTCAGGCAGTCGGCAGCGAAGTGCGGCATTTCAAAGTCGGCGACGAAGTGTATTACGCGGGCGCCATCAACCGCCAAGGTTCGAACGCACAATTACAGGCGGTGGACGCGCGCATTGCCGCCAAAAAGCCGCGTTCGCTGGATTTTGCCCAAGCCGCCGCGCTGCCGCTGACGGCGATTACCGCATGGGAAACGCTGTTCGACCGCTTGGACGTGAACAAACCCGTGGCAGGCGGCGCCAATGCGCTGCTCTTAATCGGCGGCGCAGGCGGGGTCGGCTCGCTTGCCATCCAGTTGCTGAAAAAGCTGACCGACATTCAGGTCATCGCCACCGCTTCCCGCCCCGAAAGCCGCGCGTGGGTGAAGGAATTGGGGGCGGATTTCGTCATCAACCATCATGAAAACATGGCGGAACAGGTTGCCGCGTTAAATATCGGCGCGCCATCGTTTGTTTTTTCCACTAACCATACTGACCGCCATCTGCCGCAAATCGTGGAACTCATCGCCCCGCAAGGCAGAATCGCGCTGATTGACGACCCCGAAACGTTGGACGTGAACCCGCTCAAAGGCAAAAGCCTGTCGCTGCATTGGGAATTTATGTTTACCCGTCCGCTGCGCGAAACGGCAGACATCGAACGGCAGGGCGAAATCCTGGCCGAAACCGCGCGGCTGGTGGACGAAGGCATCATCCGCCCGACCGCCACCCAAGTCCTGCACGGCATCAATGCCGCTAACCTGCGCCACGCCCATGAGATGCTGGAACGCGGGGATATGGTCGGCAAACTGGTGGTGGAAGGCTGGGACAACTGAATCCGCCGATTATTTTTGCGCCGTTATGCCCGCTTCTGCCTGTATGGCATCCGAAATGACGGCAATCGAATATCCTAATTGAGCAGGTCGTCTGAAATTTGGTTTTCAGACGACCTTATTCATTCCACAAATCCCGAAACGCTTTAACCACCGCTTCGGGATTTTCTGCTTCGGTAACGGCGCGGACGACGGCGAGTGAAGAAACGCCGGTTGCCAATACATCTTCGGCGTTGTTTAAATCGATGCCGCCGATGGCGACGACGGGCGTGCTGCCTGCCTGTTTCACATATTCGCGCAGTTTGTCCAAGCCTTGCGGGGCGGTGGGCATTTGCTTGGTTGTGGTCGGGAAAATCGCGCCGCTGGCGACGTAGCTGGGGTGTACGGACAGGGCGCGGTCGAGTTCGGCGACGGAGTGCGTACTCAAACCCAAACGCAAACCGGCGGCGGCGATGGCGGCAAGGTCGGCGGTGTCCATGTCTTCCTGTCCGAGATGCACGCCGTATGCGCCCGCTTCTATCGCCTCGCGCCAGTGGTCGTTGATGAAAAGCTGCGTGCGGCTGCCCTGACAGGCGGCGACGCAGCGGGCGATTTCGCGTTTCAATTCATCGCCGTGCAGGGTTTTGCAGCGCAGTTGCACCGTGTCGGCACCTGCTTTGACCATGCGCTCCACCCAATCGGCGGTGGGAACGACGGCGTAGAATTTGAGCGGGGATTTTAGGGGCGGGAAGGTCATGGGGTGTCCTTTTAAGTTATCGCTGATGGCGTTCCTGCAGGCGTTCGGTATGCGCCCGCAGTTTTTCGCCGTCGGCTTGGTATTCATTTGAAGACAGCACGGCAGTTGCCGCTTCTATTTCCTGAGGCAGCAATAAGGTCGTCTGAAAACGTCTAATATAGGATGCTGCCTGTCTGATACGGCAGACATTCGGCGGCATTTGCGTTTTCAATTCGCAATCACCGAGAAAAACCACCATCGAATGAAATTTTTCTTCCGGCAGTTGCAGCAGTTCGGATAATGCCTTGATGTGTGCGTAATTCTGGCGCAACGGATTTTGAAAGTAGTGTTTCTGCTTATAGACGACTTGTGTCCATTTCGATTGCTTCTCGCTGCCGAAAATCCAACCTGTGTAATTCTTGGTTTCTATGACAAATATCCCGAAAACCGAAACATAGATATGGTCGATTTGCGTCGTGCCGCTGCGGGACGGAATAATCAAATCGTGAAATTCGATATAGGTTTCTTCATCCAAATCTTTTCCGATTACTGAACGGACTGCCCGTTCGCCTATGCGTCCTTTCACTTTAGGGTTTTGGAGCAGCGCTTTCAAAAGAAGCAGGGGAATGACGAGCAGGAAAATCCAAAAGATACCTGACAGGTTTCCTATTGCTTGTTCAATCATGACGTTTTCCTTTTTGTTTTATTGTTTAATGAAAGTGAGTAGTTTGGTATAGCTATCTGATGAGGTCGTCTGAAACTCATTTCCTGCGTTTCAACAAGGCTTTTGCTTCGGGATAGTCTTTCAAGCGAAACGGGTTGTCGTTCCAAGAGCCGCTTTTCTGTCTTTTGGGTTGTTCGGCAAGTGTGCTGCGGATATCGTGGCGCAGGTGGGTTTCCAGCGGAAGCGGTGTTTCTTCTCCGACAGGCAGGGCGTAGAGCCGTTTGCCGTCGGCGCCGGCGAGAAAGCGTTCGCCTTCAACGGTGTTGCCTTTGCCGTCAAACAGGACGATTTCGTAATACGGATAGCCTTGCACGGGCTGCGACACGATTTCAAAGCGGTAGGCAGCGCGCTCTTCGGCAGTTTTGTATGGCGAATGGTGAACTGCTTCCAGTCCGACAATCAGGTTTTTGTAGCGGTTGATGCGTTGCAAAATATCGCGTTCGGCAGCGGTGTAGGCAAACGGGTGCGGATAAAATTTGCCGTTTCGTTCGATGTCGGAAGCGGCGCGGCGAGTGTTGCTGGGGGCAACGGTATTGCCGCGTGCGTCCATCATGCCCCAAGTGCCGCCCTGTACGGCAGTGTGTTCTTCATCTACATGCACTTCTCGGCAGCCGTCGCAAAATGCGGCATAGCCGTATTCAAACTGTCCTGCCCAATCGTGTTGGGCGGGCGTGACCAAGTTGCCCGCGCGGTCGGCAAAACCGACCTTGCCTTCTTTTGAAACATAGCGGCGTTTGCCTTCTGAAAAATAGTCTGCGGCCAAGTCGTACATCATCGGCTGATATAAAAACTTGCCCTGCCGCGAATGCAGGAAAAACGGCGAATAGGCAACTTTGCCTCGGACTTCTCGGCTGTTGTCGGTAAACAGCAATTCGTCGTCGGCGGTTTCGCCGTGTTTGACGTGTTCGCACATAAATTCGCAGTGGTATTGCGCAGGGACGATGATTTTGCCGCTTGCGGTTTTCGCACCGAATTTGCCGTTTTGTTTGAAATAAATGATTTTTTCGGCAGAACGCGGTTTGGGGTCGTCTGAAATCTTGGGCGCGGCAAGGGCGGCGGAGTGGGCGAGTAAGAGCGCAGGCAGTAAATACAGGGATTTCAGATTCATTGGAAACCTTGCTAATCTAAGTGGATTGATGACGATGCGGCGTTGGCGCGCCTTGCCGTATTATATTCATACAGGCTGGTGTCGGGGTGTGCCGATTTGCTGTAAAACCTATGCCGCGGCGTTTTCAGACGACCTCAAACTTATTTTTCAATATACGCCAAACCGCTTTCTTCATCACGTTCGGGCGCGTCTTTTCCGTCAAACAGGGCGACCGCCAATCTGACGGCGGCGGCGGTTACGGCGGGGGAAATCATGAAGCCGTGGCGGAAAAGGCCGTTGATTTCAATCAGGCGTCGGGCGCGGTTGTAACGGATTTCGGGGTTGTGGTGGTTGAGCGTGGGGCGCAGGCCGGTGGCGATTTCGAGGATGTCGGCTTCGCCGAAGGCGGGGTGGACGGCATAGAGTGCAGACAAGAGTTCCAATCCGGAACGTACGCTGGCGGGGGCTTGGCTTTCGCTTTCGATTTGGGTCGCGCCGATGACGAAGATGTGGTTTTCTTTTGGGGCGATGTAGAGCGGATAGCGCGGATGGAGCAGGCGTACGGGGCGGTTGAGCGTGATTTCGGGCGTATAAACCCGCGCCACTTCGCCGCGTATGCCGCGCAAGGTGCTGGTGTGTTCGGGGGATTGGTTCCACGCAGTTTTTGCGCCGTAGCCGCGGCAGTCGATCAGCCAGTCGTATTGGGCTTGCAGGTCTTCGGGGGCACATTCGTGTTCCCAATGGCAAGGGACGTTCAGTTCGTCCAAAGCGTCGGCAAGTGCAGACAATATTTGCCGCCCGTCGAGCTGGCCTTCGGTCGGCAGGTAGATGCCGTCTGAAAAACGTCCGCCGAGTTGCGGTTCGCGTTTGGCGATGTCGTCGGCGCGCCAACGGACGATTTCGTCATCCGCTACGCCGCCGCGTTTGAGATGGCGGACGAACTCGCTGGATAATGGCTTGTCCTGCCCGTGCCACACAATCAGGCTGCCGTTTTCCTGCATCATGGTCGGCGTTTTCAGACGACCTCGTATGTCGCGCCACAGCGGAATGCTCTGCCTGCCCAGTTTGATGACTTCGGGCGTAGCCTCGACCGCTTCCGCAGCAGGCGCGAGCATGGCGGCGGCAACATAAGCGGCGGCGTGTTCGCCTTTGCGCCCCCCTTTGTCAAAGAGGGCAACCGATAAACCTTGTTCTGCAAGTTGTAAGGCAGTCAGACGGCCGCAGAGGCCGCCGCCGAGAATGGCGATACGGGGCATGGTGGATTCCTTTGTAGTATGGTGCAATCGGGAAGTCGAAAGATAAGACGGGAGCGGAATCCACCGAATGGCGGGAAATGCGGGAAAGGGAACGGAAGCCTTTTCAGGCGTTTGACAGCTTGTTTCCTACGCAGGCATTACCCCGACAGGTTCTACGGATTCCGCTGATGCGGTCTCAGCTGTTTGCGGGAACAAGCAGCACTCCGACAAGAAGTTTCCAGTTTACATAAAATCGATGGCTTTGGCAAAGTCAGGTCGTCTGAAAAATGGGTTTCTGCGTTTTCAGACGACCTGTTGTCAGACGTTTGGCCGGTTGGGGAAATGGCGTTAGGGAGAAGCGCATCGGCATTATTGATATATACTGTCGCCAATGAACAAGGGGCTTTGCGATGAAATTCGTTTTTGCGAAAAGCGCCGAAGTAGGTTTATTTAAATCAGGATTGTCAGGATTACCATGTTTCAGCTTGCCTATTTTCAAATGGTCGGTGCCGGCAAAGCACGCAATCAGGATGCCTTGTTTGACGGCACGGCGGTGCGTCAGGTCAGGCTGCACAAAACCCGTGTGTCCGAGGCGGACGATGCCGTTCGGCTGGCAGTGGCCGACGGTGTATCCAGCAGCCCTGCCGCGCATCTTGCCAGCCGGTTTTGGTTGGATGCCTTCGTGCGCGAGGGTGATGCGGAAGGGCGTTTCCTGCGAAGGTTGCACGGCAGCTTCTGCGACACGCTTGCCGAGGAATATTTCGGCTCGTCCTCGACTTTCGCTTCGGCGGTCGTCGAGGCGGACGGTTTGTGCCGCATCTGCAATGTCGGTGACAGCCGTGTTTACCATATATCGGCAGAGGGGCGTTGGCGGCAGGTAAGCCATGAACACACTGTGTTGGCGGATTTAATCGAGCAGGGGGAAGCGCGGGCAGATACAGAATACGCCGATATGTACTATGCTTTGGCGCACTGCCTGATAGCGGATGACGAAGAAACCCATTTTAAAATTTTTACCGATTCATTTGCTCTGCAAAGAGGCGAGGCAGTTTTGGTTTGTTCTGACGGGCTGCACGACGCGCTACCTCATGAACGCTTGGAAGCATTATGGAACGTCTCCCCGTCTTTGCCTGATAAGTTGGAAGCCTTACGCCGAGCAGTAAAAAAGGTTCCCTATCATGACGATTGTTCGGTGGCGGTATGCCTGCGGCAAGGATAGTGAACCAATCCTAAAATAGGTTACGCAGTTTCTTGAGAACATTTCAAAGAATTGGGTGTAAAGGGTCGTCTGAAAAGGGATGCTTAGACCAATTTACATATACCGCATCACATATTTCAACCATCTCATCAACGCCGCCAGCAGTATGCCTATCGACAATCCCACCAAGGCTGCCTGCCACGTCCATTTGATCAATAGCGCGCTGACCAAACCACCGATTGCGCCGCACAGATATTTGTCGCGCCGTTTGAATTTAAACGTCTGCTCGGCTAAACCTTCTTCAATAAGCCAAGTTGCAAAGAGCGAAACCAACGCTAAAAATGAGCCGATAATAAGGCGCCAGGGCGTATCCACACGGCCAAGAACTTTATCCAGAATTATTTTCCCGTCGAATAACAGTCCGAGAATAATGGAGCCGGCCAGCAATATCACATAGCCCACCATGTTGCTGGTGACGAGCCAGTCAAGAATTCGTTCGCATAGTTTTTTGAGAAACTTCATGGGTGGTCTGTTGTTGGGTTGGATGGGAAAGTATAGTGGATTAAATTTAAACCAGTACGGCGTTGCCTCGCCTTGCCGTA
>CAJZEA010000074.1:0-7362 GCA_915066515.1 uncultured Neisseria sp.
CCGGCCGTTTGGACGGTTTCTTCGAGTTCAACCTCAAACCTTGGGATATTGCCGCAGGTGCGCTGATTGTGCAGGAAGCCGGCGGTATCGTTACCGATATGTCCGGCAATGAAGGCTGGCTGGAAAGCGGCGATATTGTGGCAGCCAATCCGAAAGTGCTGGCGCAAATGTTGCAAATCATTGGCGGACATCTGTAAACAGGAGGTCGTTTTTAGACGACCTTTTGCTCGTTTTTAATACGGTGTCGTGATTTAGCAATAGTAGGAATATCATCCATGTTACTTTCAGGAGCAGATAACTACCTTTTATCGCAATCTGAAAACAGGGATTCCGATTAATGATAATATGCTCAAAGAATTGATTTGCAACAGGCAACCCCTCTGCCAATCTGATAAATGACGAACCGTATTGTTGTGAATAATATGAAGAAAAAAACTTTTTTGAATCGTCCCAAGACATCCGTTTTCCGCACCGGGCAAATTGCTGCCGCAGTGTGCGCGGCAGTATGCGCGGCAACGGCGCAAGCCTACCCTTTGCAGGCTATTTTAAGGGATGCCATGGTGTCCGACCCGATTGTGAAGGAAGCAAAAGCAACCGAAGATTCGGCCAAAAGTACGACGAAGGCGACCCGTGCGCGCCATTATCCCGTGTTGACGCTGACAGGTACCAAAGTTTTGGCGCAGAAAAACAAATATTCCAGCAACGATATGAATGACGGTGTCGGCATACGTGGAACTTTGAATGTATATTCATGGGGCGCCATCAATGCGGCGGTGCGGCGCGATAAAAACAGAGAGCAATACTACCATCATCGTTATTTCGAAAATCAGGAACGTCTGGGCAGCGACATCGGCAAACTCTATTTGACCGCATTGCGCGCGAAAGAAATCCTGCGCATCAACCGTCAGAGCTTGGTCCGACATAATAATCTTCTGAAAGATTTGAATATTATCGTGAAATACGATAGCGGTCGCCGTTCCGAACTTATTGAAGCGCGTGCGCGCCTGTTGCAGGTCGAGTCATCCATCGCGCAACAACAACGTACGATGGAGTTGGCGTTGAGTCGTTTGTCCCGCTACACCGGACGGCAGTTGACGGCAGAGGATTTGGAAGATCCGTTTGCCAACGACAGCGCGGAATCATTGGTTCGCCGTTTCAAAACAGCCGATAATAATACCAATCCTTCCTATCGGGCGCAGGTGGCAGAACGCGACAGCGTGAAGGCAGATTTGGACGTTTCTAAAGCAGAACGCCTACCTGCCGTGAATCTGGAAGGTAATGCGAACCGCGACAACAGACAGCTTTATTTAAATGTGGCATGGAATGTCTTGGACGTTGCCGCGCGCCATAATGTGCAGAAAAATGCCGATGCACTGATTGCCGCCGAATCGAAATCCGAGCAGATTATGCGCGACATTACCGAGAAAACCCAAACCGCCGAAATCGACATGCGCGAGAGCGAACGCCGTGCCGATATTGCCGCGCAACATATTGCCGCTCAAAAAGATGTGGTTAAAACTTACGAGCTGCAATTCAAAATCGCCCGCCGCACGCTGACCGACGTTTTGGGCGCATACAACGAATTGTCCAGCATTGAGCAGGAAAACATTTCGGCGCGTAACGACTTCCGCGATGCCGTGTTGGATTATCTGGCTGCGCAGGCGCAAATGGCGAATTGGGCAGGCTTGAAGCAATAACATAAAATCTTAACATCATTACTCATTACGCGAATTATCATGAAAGCAATCATTGAACATATTGTGTTGGTTACCCGTCTCTTAGGGGCGCCTGTGTCAGAAGCCGCGCTGACGGCAGAGGTGGTGCGGGATAAAAAACTCAATGTCAACTATCATTCCCTCGTCGAAGTCTTACGCAGCCACGGCTTTGAAAACACATTGTCCAAGCGCAATCTGGAAGACATTCCATCGCTTGCCGTTCCTGTGATGATCATTCTTCACAACGAAGAGGCTGCCGTTATTACTAATATCGAAGGTTCGGGTCGAAACAGAAAATATCATATCCGTCAGGTAGATGGCTTGGAGCAGCAGCTTGATCATGACCAGCTTTCCGGTCTGTATCTGGGTTACTGCTGGTTTATCAAGCCCAAAATGGCGGCGGACACGCGTTCCGAACTGCCCGAATACCACCTCCCCAAAGCATGGTTTTGGAAAGTCATTTGGCGTTTCCGCAGCTATTACTATCAAGTGATTTTGGCGACCGTCATCATCAACTTCCTCGCCTTGGTCAGCTCGTTGTATGTCATGAACGTTTACGACCGCGTCATTCCCAACCAAGCCTATGAAACCCTGTGGGTTTTGAGTATTGGTGTTGTCCTCGCCATTTTGTTCGAATTTGCCGCTAAGATGATACGCGGCCATTTGACCGACATCGCCGGTAAAAAGGCCGACCTGATTATCAGCTCTGCCTTGTTCCGTCGCGTGATGGCATTGCGCCTTGCCGACCGTCCCGCTTCGTCCGGTTCATACGCCAACAACCTGCGCGAATTTGAATCCGTACGCGAATTCATGACCAGCGCGAGCCTGTTGACTTTGGTAGACTTACCTTTCCTGTTGCTGTTTATCTTTGTTATTTCTATAGTCGGCGGCAAACTGGCATTGGTTCCTTTGGCGATTATTCCGATTGTCGTCATTGTCGGCTTCATCGTCCAACGCCCATTGTCGCGCCACATTAACGAATCCATGAAAGAAAGTTCGCAACGTTCAGGCCTTGCCGTAGAAGCCATCGAAGGCATCGAAACCCTGAAAACCAACAATGCGACTTCATGGGCGCAACAACGCTGGGACGAATACACCGCCAAAACCTCCGCTTCATCTATCAAAGTAAAAGACACCAGCAACTTCATGGTCAACTTCGCCGTTGCCATGCAGCAGCTCAATACTGTCTTTTTGGTCGTTGTCGGTACCTATCTGATTCATGCCGACAACCATGCGGAACGGATTACCATGGGTGCGCTGATTGCCTCCGTCATCCTGTCCGGCCGCGCGTTGGCGCCGTTGGCTCAAGTTGCCGGCCTTGCTACCCGCTTCCAACAGGCGAAGCTGGCGTTAAGAGGCGTGAACGACATTGTTTCCCGTCCGATCGAACGCAGTCCCGAACGCAAATACATTACTTTGGATAACGTTCAAGGCAATATCGCCTTTGAAAACGTAACATTCAAATACAAAAACGAAAGCAACAACGCAGTTGACGAGTTGCGCATCAACATCCGACCCGGTGAAAAAGTCGGTATCCTCGGACGTATCGGCAGCGGTAAAAGTACCATGCTGAAGCTGGCGAGCGGTCTGTACGACACCGAAAAAGGCAACGTAACCCTCGACGGCGTCGATATGCGCCAACTTGATCCGAATTTCCTGCGGAACCAAGTCCTCCTGTTTAGCCAATCTCCACGCCTTTTCTTGGGAACATTGCGCGAAAACATGGATTTGGCGCGTACCGACAGCTATTCGACCGACCAAGACCTACTGACCGCACTCAAACGTTTCGGTCTGGACCAAATCATCCGCAACCACCCGAGAGGCTTGGATATGCCTTTGGGTGAAGACGGTTTGGGTCTGTCCGGCGGTCAAAAACAAATCATCGCCCTCGCACGCATGACGTTGCGCGACCCCAAAGTCGTTCTTTTGGATGAACCGACAACCAGCCTCGACCAAGGTACCGAACGCATGGCATTGAACGCTATCGCCCATTGGGGACGCAACCGCACCATGCTTTTGGTGACCCACCGTCCGCAAGTGCTGCAAATCGTTAACCGCATCATCGTAATGGAAAACGGCAAAGTCGTTATGGACGGCCCGCGCGATTTAGTGTTGCAAAAACTGATGCAAAACGAGCAAAACAAAGTCAAAGCAGCACAACAAGCGCAGGAAAACCAACGTCCCGGCGAAGCGGCGCAAGCATGACGAAAAGGGAAAAGGTCGTCTGAAAACACAAGCAGAAAGCGTTTCAGACGACCTCTTTGAAAACAACAAACAGATACCGAAGATTCATCATTATGAGCGAAAACAACGTTAAATCCAAAGATCTGCATCTCATTAACGATTTGAATGCAGCCTTGCAAAAAGAAAAACACAGCGGCCAATTTTGGGTCATTATCCTGTTTTTCTTGCTGCTCGTCGTCTTTGTCGTATGGGCATACAACAGCACCGTCGAAGAAGTAACCCGCGGCAACGGCAACGTTATCCCCAGCAGCCGCGAACAAGTCATCCAAAGTCTGGACGCCGGCGTCATTACCCAAATGATGGTTAAGGAAGGCGATTTGGTCGAAAAAGACCAAATCCTGCTGAAGCTCGACGATACGCGCAGCCTTGCCGTATTGCGCGAGAGTGAGGCCAAAGTCCAAAACCTCGAGGCCACTATCGCCCGCCTGAAAGCCGAAGCTTACGGCGGCAAACTCACGTTCCCCAACAGCGTCAGCCCCGAACTCCGCCGCCGCGAAACCGCCGCATATAATGCCCGCCGCCAAGCCATGACCGATGCCGTACAAAGTCTGGTACAAAGCAAAGCGGCGCTTGATCGCGAAATCGCCATTACTGCACCTATGGTGGCACAAGGCGTTATGTCCGAAGTCGAACTCCTCAAAATGCGCCGCGAATCCAGCGATCTGACCCTGCAAATTGCCGAACGCCGCAATCGTTACAGAACAGATGCCAACAACGAACTCGTGCAATCCGAATCTGAGCTGGCGCAATCCAAAGAAAACATGGCCATGCGCGCCGACCCGGTTGACCGCTCCCAAATCCGCTCCCCCATGCGCGGCATCGTCAAAAACATCAAAATCAATACCATCGGCGGCGTAGTCAACCCGGGCGAAGAAATCATGCAAATCGTCCCCGTTGACGACAAACTCCTTGTCGAAGCCTATATCCGTCCGCAAGACATCGCCTTCGTCCGCGCAGGACAGCCCGCACTGGTCAAAGTCAGCGCATATGACTACTCCATCTACGGCGGATTGGAAGGCAAAGTTACCCTTGTCGGCGCAGATACCGTCAGCAACTCCATGCAAAGCCGTGCCAACGATCTGAAGCTCGACCCCAACCAAGTTTACTACCGAGTCATCGTCCAAACTGAGAACAACGCCCTGAAAGACAAAAACGGTAAAGACATGCCGATTATTCCGGGTATGGTTGCCACAGTGGATATTAAAACCGGCGAAAAAACCATCTTCCAATACCTGATCAAACCGATTACCCGTATGAAACAGGCATTGAGCGAGCGTTAATTTCCCGAATCAAACTTGCGTAACAGTCAAAAGGTCGTCTGAAAAACCGGGCTGTGTCCAAATCTTGGACGTTCATAAAACCCTATTTAGGCGTTCTATATAAGCTGGGTTCTGTATACGACAGGGCCCAGCTTTTTTCACTTTCAAACTGTAACGCTCCCAGATGCAGTAATCCATACAATTATATTCGTCCACCGTCAATTCTCCTGAACGGTAGGAGCATTTCGTTTAATACCGCAAAGAAGCCCTCCATCTGCGTTGCCTTATGCGACTGTATAAATAATGGGATGTGGTTTGTTATTTGAAGCGTAACTTTGGTCATAAAAACTGCACCCGTATGTTTGGATGGAATATCCAACTTTTGGGTGCAGTTTGGTTTTTTCAGACGACCTTTATCCGTTTTAGCGACGGAATTTGCTGTGGTCGAAATCATCAAATGCTTCATAAGCCGCTTGGCATTGGATGCGTTGTTCTTTATAGGGCAGTTGGCGGAAGGCTTTCCGGGCTTTGACGTTTTCTTTCAGCTCGGCTTTGTTGCCTTTGGATTTATACCATGCAGCGCGACAGTCAAGATATTTTTTGCAGACAGGATGCAGCTTGCTTTGTTTGGCTTGGGTTTGAGCGTGGTGGGTTTTATGATGTTTGAGGATGGCTGCATCGGCAGGTTGGGTTGCAAAACCCAGTATCAGTGCTGCAGATAGGGCGGGCAGAAGGCTTTTTCTCAATAACATGGCGGATTCCTGTTTATTTAAAGGGTGCATTTCATTATATTCATGGCTTTTGTAAAAAGGAAATTTGGCAGGATGGGTCGTCTGAAAAAGCAAGCGGGGTATTTAAAGCATTTTGACGAAACCCATCTTCCATTACATATTATCAAACAGAGAAAATAATAAACTACATAAATTATCACGTTTCAGACGACCTTATGTTGCATATGTCATCCATTGTCATGCTGTTTATTTTCAAAATTTAACACAAATCCGAATTTGCCTTATTTCATAAGCGCATAGCCGAATGAGGGTTTTGATGCTAAAAAACGCATCTTTGCGGTAAGGCTTGAATCATAGGGAAAGAGGTCGTCTGAAAGAAAATTGGGAAAAGCCCGATTTCAAAACAGCGGCCTTGTCAAGACTGGATAAGCGACGAAAAATACACTATATTGTGCCACTCGATATTAATACATACTGTATCTTGTGTTTCAGGATGGAGAAAGCTCACGATGAATGCACCGACTGATTTGAAAGTAACCAAGCGCGACGGACGTTTGGAAAATCTCGACTTAGACAAAATCCACCGTGTCGTTACTTGGGCGGCGGAAGGCTTGAAAAACGTCTCCGTATCGCAGGTCGAGCTCAAATCGCACATCCAGTTTTACAACGGCATCCGTACCGACGACATCCACGAAACCATCATCAAGGCGGCTGCCGACCTGATTTCGCAGGATACGCCCGATTATCAATATCTCGCCGCACGTCTGGCGATTTTCCACCTGCGCAAAATCGCTTACGGCGAGTTCGAACCGCCGCATCTCTTCGACCACGTTAAAAAACTCACTGATGCGGGTAAATACGACCGCCACATCATCGAAGATTACAGCCAAGAAGAATTTGACGAGCTGAATGCCTATATCGACCACAGCCGCGACATGACCTTCTCGTATGCCGCCGTGAAGCAGCTCGAAGGCAAATATCTGGTGCAGAACCGCGTTACCCGCCAGATTTATGAAACGCCGCAGTTCTTATACATTTTGGTAGCGATGTGTCTCTTCAGCAAATACCCGAAAGAGACGCGCTTGGATTACGTCAAACGTTTTTACGATGCCGTTTCCACGTTTAAAGTATCGCTGCCGACCCCGATTATGAGCGGCGTGCGCACGCCTACGCGTCAGTTCTCAAGCTGCGTATTGATTGAATGCGACGACAGCCTCGACTCCATCAACGCCACCACCAGCGCGATTGTGAAATACGTTTCCCAACGCGCGGGCATCGGTATCAACGCCGGACGTATCCGCGGTTTGGGCAGCGAAATCCGCGGCGGCGAAGCGCAACATACCGGCTGCATCCCGTTTTTCAAAATGTTCCAAGCGGCGGTTAAATCCTGCTCGCAAGGCGGCGTACGCGGCG
>CAJZEA010000075.1:0-7312 GCA_915066515.1 uncultured Neisseria sp.
CTTTGAGCTAAGGCGAGGCAACGCCGTACTGGTTTAAAGTTAATCCACTATAGAAGTTGTATCAAGGTTTTGTTGTAGGGCGGTAACCGAAATCTTATCTGTAATTGAATTTACAGCTGAATGATAGAAAGATGATGTAAAAAATCCCCACTGAAAAGTGGGGATTTTGTTTTGCAATTCTTTTGCTTAACCTTTACGGGCAGGCAATTTTTCTTTAATGCGGGCCGCTTTACCGGTCAGGCCGCGCAGGTAGTACAGTTTGGCGCGACGGACGTCACCGCGGCGTTTTACTTCGATTTTTTCTACGGTAGGGGAGTAGAGTTGGAAGGTACGCTCAACGCCTTCGCCGCTGGAAATTTTGCGGACGATGAAGTTGCTGTTCAAGCCGCGGTTACGACGGGCGATAACAACGCCTTCGTAAGCTTGCAGACGGCTGCGTGAACCCTCTACTACGCGTACGGAAACGACTACGGTGTCGCCCGGTGCGAATTCGGGGATTTCTTTGTTCAGGCGAGCGATTTCTTCTTGCTCTAATTGTTGAATCAGGTTCATTGTTTTTCCTAAATTATGATTGGATTTCCTGTTGCTCTTGCAAGATTTCTTTTAAGAGGCGGGATTCCTTTGGGATTAAACTGCGCTTTTCCAGCAGGTCTGGTCTGCGCTCCAGGGTGCGCCGCAGCGATTGTTTCAACCGCCATTCGGCTATCAAGCCATGATTGCCCGAACGCAATACGTCAGGGACGGTCATGCCTTGGAATTCTAAAGGTTTGGTGTAATGGGGGCAGTCTAATAGGTCGTCTGAAAACGAATCCTGCTCGGCTGACTGTATGTCGCCCAATACGCCGGGTATCAGTCTGAGTACGGCATCCATCAGCATCATGGCGGGTAGCTCTCCGCCGGAAACGACAAAGTCGCCTATGCTGATTTCTTCATCTACGCTGCTTTGCAGTAGGCGCTCGTCAATTCCTTCGTATCGTCCGCAAAGCAGTATGAGATGCGGGGATTTTGCAAGTTCTACGGCTTTTTTGTGGGTCAGAGGTTGACCTTGCGGGCTAAGGTAGATGACTTTTGCAGGTGCTGAAGATGTTTGTTTGGCTTCTTCTATCGCTGCTTGTAGCGGCGGCGCCATCATAATCATTCCCGGACCTCCGCCAAAGGGGCGGTCGTCAATATAGCCGAGTTTGTTGTCGGCGAATTTGCGGGGATTGATGGCTTGGAATTGCCAAAGGTTTTGTTTTTTTGCGCGACCGGTTACGCCGTATTCGGTAATGCTGTCGAACATTTTGGGGAAGATGGTGATGGCTTGAATCAACATCAGTAGTCTAAGCCCCAGTCGGCGGTAATGGTTTTGCCTTTGGTATCGACGGTTTCGATGTAGTTGGATACGAACGGGATCAGAATTTGACCATGTTCGCCATTAATCATCAAAACATCGTTGGCGCCGGTTTCCATCAGGTTTGTGACTTTGCCAAGCACGATATTGTCTTTGTTGACAACGGTCATGCCGACTAAATCTGCCCAATAATATTCGTCTTCCTCGGTGGGGGCGAATTCTTCTCGGGGGATTTCGATGGTATAGCCGCGCAGGGCAAAAGCTTGATCGCGATCGTCTATGCCTTCGAATTTGACCTGAAGCTCTCCGCTGACGATTTTGCCGGCTTCGAGTGTTACGTTCAGGGTTTTACCGTCTTTGCTTAACTGCCACTCAGGGTAGTCCAGGAGGCTGTCGGCGTATTCTGTATTGGCGGCTATTTTGAGCCAGCCTTTGATGCCGAATACGCCTTTGATGTAGCCCATGGCTACCCGTTGCTGAGTGTCGGTCATAGCAAGATTAGCCGGTGATTAAGCAGCAGCTTTTTGTTCTTTGATCAGTTTTGCAACTGCGTCGCTGACTTGTGCCCCTTGGGCGATCCAGTGGTTCAGGCGGTCGGCTTGGAGGCGTACGCGCTCTTGTTTTTCATTGGCAACAGGGTTGTAGAAGCCAACGCGCTCAATGAAGCGGCCGTCGCGGCGGTTGTGGGAGTCGGCAACGACTACGTGGAAGAAGGGACGGTGTTTAGAACCACCGCGAGCCAAACGGATAACTACCATTTTGAGTCCTTTTGAGAAAATCGGATAGATAAGAAACCGCTAATTTTAGGATATTTTGCGTTGTTCATGCAAGTTTTTATTTGTTTTTGTTGCTGTTTTGCGGAGTGGTCAGGTTGAGGTATGCTTGGCACAAAGTGTTGTCTTCTTCTGAAGGGGTGATGGTAAAGCCTGATTTTTCAGCAAGTTTAAGCATAGGGGTGTTGGATTTGAGTATTTGGGCACTCATGACGCGGTAGCCTTGTTGTGTTGCCGATTGGATAATCAGCTTCATCATTTCCGCTGCCAACCCTTTGCCGCGCACGTTTTCGGCAAGTGTGATGCCGAATTCGCATTCGTTGCGGTTGATACGGCTGAAGCGGCTGACGGCGACGATGAGGTCGTCTGAATTGCGCGCCGTCCATGCGGCTTCGCTGTGGTAGTCGAGTTTGCTGAAGCGTGCGAGGGTAGGGGTGGGCAATTCGTTGGTATGGGTCATGAAGCGGGTGTAGCGCGCTTGTGGAGACAGGCTGCGGACGAATTGTTGCTTGGCTTCCGCGTCTTCGGGGGTGAAGGGGCGGATGGTTACGGTTTCGCTGTTTTTGAGGGTAAGCGTGGCAGGATGCTCGGTCGGGTAGGGGGCGAGCACGTTTGGGATGAGGGCTTCGCTTTCGGTTTTTGCGCCCAAAAGTTCGGCGGCGGCTTCGCCGGTGTTGCGGAGGAACTCGGCGGCAGTCGGATTTTTGCTGCGCAGGTATTCCGCTGCGGTCTGTACTTTGGCGGCGGCCTGCTCGAGCTTGAGGGTGGCTATATTGGTTGGTTTGTTTTTCGGGGAAGGACGTTTGTCAGCATGTAAGACAAAGTCGCTGCTGTATTGGTCGCCGTTGAGGTTGAGCAGGATTTCGCCGATGTATTGCTGCCGTTGGCTGAGTGTGTTTAGAGTGTGTAGGAGCTGGTTGAGGGTGTGTGTATTGTCGAGTTGGGCGAAATGGGCGATGTGTTCGCTGTCCAGCGTAGAGAACGGCGGGAGCGCAGCGGTGGTTTTGCCTTGATGGCATACGGTCAGGATGTCGCCATAGGCGGTATGGCGTTGGAAACGGAATTGCACGGCGTTATGCACGGTGTGCTGATAGGTAGGTAGGCAAAGGGCTTCGGCAAGCAGGGGCAGATCTTTTGAGGCGAGGGCTTTGGTAATGTTTCTTGCTTGCGGGGTTTTCAGACGACCTTTTTTGGGCGTGGCGAGGCGTAGCTGTTCTTTTTGCAGTTGGTCGGCAATGTTGCGGAACGATACGGCTTGCAGGGCTTGTTCAGGACGGTCGAAATGCAGGAGGTCGTCTGAAAAGCGGCTGCTGACAAGTAGGGGTTTGGCAGTGTGTTTCGCCAGCATGCTCAGGGTGCGGGTCAGATTTTTTTCGTCAGGGCTGTCGGTCGGGGAGACGATGGCGAGCAGGGCTTCGGTATGGGTGTTTTGAAGTTGTTGGCTGGCGATGCTGTGGTAATGCGCGGGCGTGGGTGTGCTGCCGATGTAACCTTGGCGGATGTTTGGCTGCTCGGTGGGGAATTGGAGTTTTAGGTTTTGAGGCGCGCAGGTTTCCAACCACTCGGCAGGGGTATTAGACAGGATGTCGATACTGTTCAGAGGGGGGAGATCGGATAAACGTGCGTGCAGGGCGGCTTCGAGTTCGCTGCTGCTGAATGTGGCGAGGAAGTTGCAATGACGCGCAAGGCAGCGTAACACGGCTTTTTCAGTGTCGTCTGAACGGTGGGTAACGTGGAGGATGAGCGGGGTGTGGCGGGCGAAATGGCGGATGGCGCTGAACAGGTTGCGTTGGTTTTCGGCTGGGTTATGCTCGATGACGGCGACTTTGGTGTGGCGGTTGTGGCCGAAACGGTTGAGCCAGTCGGCGGAAGTGGTGGGGCTGAGTGGATAGTTGAGACTGATGTGGCGCGAAATGCCCTGTCCCATTTTTTGCAGCATGAGGTTGATTTCGCTGCTGACGGAGGCGTGTCCGGTCAGAAGGGCGGTGTAGCCTGCCGGATGGTCGGGTTGTGAGCTGATGTTGAGGCTTTGCGATGGAAGCTGTACGCCGGCGGGGCTGCACACGCTGATGTTGAGTTCGTCGCCGTGGTGTTTTTTGATGGCGGCTTCGGCAGTCTGCCATTCGTCGTCGGAGAGGCTTTCCCAGTCTTGGATGAGGATGATGTGACCGAACTGTTTTTTGCGGCAGGATTTGAACAGGGCGTCGTAGCTGTCAGGCGGCGTTACGGCGATGACGAGGTCAGCGCTGCCGGGGATTTTGTTGAGGTTGGTGTAGGAGGTGAGTCCGGCAACTGTGCGGTGGCGGAGGTTGACGGGTGTGATTTGACCTTGAAACGGTGCGCTCAGGAGGTTGCTCAGGATGCGTTCGCCCAAGCTGTATGGGCGTTCGCTCGCGCCCACGAGGATGATGTGGTTGGGCATGAAGAAGTAGCCGGACATGGATTGGGCGGACATGGTGCCTCCTTTTCGGTGTGAGGATGGTGCGTTTCAGACGACCTTTCGGGCGGTTTGGGTTGGAAGGGTTGCCGTGTGTAAATGAACCGGATTCGGTGTTTATTATTTGTTTTTGTTGTAAATGAAAAGTTTGTTTGCTGCTTGGTATGGCGAACATGCAAACTATAAATGATTTAATTATTTATATGAATTATATATGACAAATGGCATAAAAGGTCGTCTGAAAGGCGGGAACGTAAGGGTTTGTTCTTTTCAGACGACCTTTTATAGGCTTGGGGTGTGGCAATTTGTTTACAAGCCCCGATTGGCAACATTCATGGTCAAGTGGTTTTAGGATGCGGCTTTTCTGCTTTGCCGTTCACTTTCTTTTTGGGCAGGATAAAGTGCATTTTCAAACCATTCGGCTTGATGTTTTCAGCCATGATTTTGCCGTTGTGCTGCTCCATGATGTGCTGAGTCAGGGCAAGACCCAAGCCTGTGCCTGGTTTGCTGGCGCTGGAGTCGGCACGGTAAAAGGCGGTGAAAATGTGCGGCAGTTGCATTTCGTCCACGCCTGGACCGTTGTCGGTAACGTCCACAATCCAATGTTTGCCGTCTTGTCCGATATTGACGCGGATGGTGCTGCCTTCGGGGCTGTAATTGATGGCGTTGCGGATAACGTTGTCAAACGCGCGGTACAAATAGCCTTCGTTGGCGCAGACCGTGGCATTTTCGGGGATTCTGGGTTCGACCGAAAGGGTAACGGTTTGTTTGTTCTGCTGGGCGATGCTTTGGTTGTCTTCCACGATGTTTTTCAGGAAGGGGACGAGTTTCAGGCTTTCTTTTTCCAGCGGGATGTTGGACGTTTCCAAACGGGAAAGCGTCAGCAATTCGCCAACTAAGGTATCCATGCGGGTCAATTCGCCTTCCAGCCTTTTCAGATATTGCTCCTGCTTTTGCGGCTGCGCCTGAATCAGTCCAACAATCGCCTGCATCCGCGCCAAGGGAGAGCGCATTTCGTGGGAGACGTGGTGCAGCAGGTGGCGTTCTTTGGCAACGAGTTTTTCCAGTTTTTCCGCCATTTTGTCGAACTGGATGGCAAGGTGGGACAATTCGTCGTCGCGGTCATCCACTTGCTGGGAAATACGGGTTTCAAGTTCGCCGTTTGCCACTCTGTCCATACCGCTGCCCAAGATCTTGATGGGTTTGGTGATGTTGCTGGCGAGGATGTACGCCATCAACAGACCGACGACGATGATGAAGGACAGGATGATAAATTCGTGCCAAATCGGGGCGAGCGGCAGACCAGGAATAAATAGCGGGCTGGGTAGGCGTTGCGCCTGATGGCTGTCCCAGCCTTTGATAAAGAAGAGGTATTCTTCACCGAAACGGTCGTATTCTATGTGTGCCAAATCGGAATTGGGATTATTGATGGCAAACACACGGGCGCGTTCGATGGTGTGTCCGTCAATATTGCGGTCGAGGATGTCTTTTTTCTCGTCTCCTAAAATGACGTAAACGGAATTGGAGACAGGGCTGTCTTCCCATTCCGCCAAAATTTCGCGAGCACCGCTGTCCCCGCGCGCCCTAAAGGCGGAGAGGATACTGTTCATCAAAGTGGTTTCGATGGTGCGGCGTTGGTTGAATTGGTTTTCGGCAAGGGTATTTTGCACCAGCCAAAAAGAAAAACTCGCCACAAAGATTGCGCAGACGATGACTGCGCAAAATGTGGCGAAGATGCGTTGAAACAGTTTCATTGATCTGTTTTATCTTTAGTTTTTAACAAACAGGTAGCCCAAGCCCCGTACGGTCTGAATCAGCGAGGCATCGCCCAGTTTGTGGCGGATGCTGGAGATATGGACGTCGATGCTGCGGTCGAATTTTGCCAGTTTGCGGTCAAGCGCTTCGATGGACAAAGTTTCTTTGCTGACGACTTGTCCGGCATGGCGCATCAGGACTTCGAGCAGGTTGAACTCGGTGCTGGTCAGCTCAAGCGGAGTGTCTTTGATGGTCGCCTGACGTTTGGCGGGGTACAGGACGACGTCGCTGACGGAAATGCTGTTTGGCGCGTTGTTCGGCTCGCCGCTTTGTTGCGCACGGCGCAGGATGGCGTTGATGCGTGCCAACAGTTCGCGCGGGGTGCAAGGTTTCGGAACATAGTCGTCCGCACCCATTTCCAATCCGATGATGCGGTCGATGTCGTCGCCTTTGGCGGTCAGCATGATGATGGGAACGGTGCTTTGGGAGCGGACGTTTTTCAATACGTCCAAGCCGTTCATTTTCGGCATCATGGAGTCTAATACGACGACATCGTACTGACCGGTCAGGATTTCGTGTACACCGGCTTCGCCGTCCGGAACGCTGTGGACGTTCAATCCTTCGGCGGTAAGGTATTCGGTGAGCAATTCAGTCAGCAAAGCGTCGTCATCTACGAGTAATACGCGACTCATGGGATTTCCTTTTCGTGATTGTATGCGCTGCGCAAACCCGAAATAAACGGGTGCGGCGGATAGTGATGGCTAATCTTAACACGCATTTTGAGTTTTTTGATAGCTTGTTTTCCTATGCTTTTGCGCTTTTTTGCATTGCAGGGACGCTGTCTTTACATTTTCAGACGACCCCTGTACCAAATCCCCAAAATATACGCCGGATACGCGCCAAACGGGCGGCAAAATGATGCCGGTAAAGGCTGTGTTCGAGAAAGGACGGAGGGATTCTATAGTGGATTAACTTTAAATCAGGACAAGGCGACGAAGCCGCAGACAGTACAGA
>CAJZEA010000076.1:0-7302 GCA_915066515.1 uncultured Neisseria sp.
TACCTTTTGTCCGCTACCGGACAAAGTCAGCGTATCGTCATGACCGGATTGTTCGTGCAGTCGGGCGAAGCTTTTGTCGGAGGCGGGAAATATCAGACGGCTGTAATGGATGAAACCGTAGTCTTCTGCGGTAGGTTGTTGCAGCTGGGCAGTACAGAAACTCAGGCTGCCTTCACCGCCGTTACCCAGACATTTCAACGGTGTGCCGTTGGGAATTTTTGCCAAGACTTTGGCTTTCAAATCGGGGCTTTCGCGTAAGTTGGTGTGTCCGTCGGCATCATGAACCAAGGCAAAGCCGTTCGGCGGCGCGGCATGGGTTAGGGCGGAACACAATAATAAGAGAGTGGCTAAGTAACGCATTTTTATCTTTTCTTTTAGTTTTCAGACGACCTGATTTCAAAACTGTACGCGGCGGATTGAGTTATGCCGCATGATTCCCCATTATTTCAACAATCCCCGCCACAACGTTTCTTCATCGTCCGCAATCTTGCGCAAAAATGCGGCGATTTCGCGGCAGCCGTTTTCAGACGGCTTTTTGCACTGCTTCACGCACATCGCTGCAAACTGCCGCCACTGGTCGCCGATGGCGGTCATTTGTTCCGAGGCCGTCTGAAACGCGGGGTTGTCGCAGATACGGGCGGCCTGCTCGAGGAAATAGGCGTAGATGTAGCGGAAACCTGCGCCGCCGGTGCCGATTTCTTCCTGCATCCGTACCAGATGGCCAAGGAACAGCTTTTGGTATTTTGCATTTCGTTTGGCAGGCAGGGCTTCGATGTTTTTTGCCAACGTGCGGATGCCTTTTACGCCGACGAAAAAAACGGGCGGGAGCATTTGTTTGGCGTTTTTGCGTATGGCTTTGCGGATGATGGCGGGTAAGTCGGCCTTAACTTTTTCAGACGGCCTGTCGTTTTCCAGCGTGTACATCATGCCTTTGGCGGCCAATACGCCTTTGGCGAAGCGCGCCCGCTGCAAATCTTCGGCGGCGCAGCGCTGCACCGTTTCAAACACGGGGTCGCTGATCAGGTAGTCGCCACCGTCTTTGCCGTACACCAAGAGATTGTGCGCGTTGAAATGGAAACGCATTTGCGGCGGGAAATACGGCAGCCAGAATACGGAAGTCTGCAAACCCGCCAGTTTGCCCGATGAAAGCGCGGCATCCAGCGCGTCTTGTCCCTTTTGGGCATTGGAAAATTTGCGGGCGGACAATTTCAGCCCCAATGCTTTGCAGGTGTTTTTGATGATGCTGCGCGGTGCGATGCGGTAGGAAACCAGCGGCATGCCGCCCAGCTTGACGACGGGCAGCCAGACAAAGGTCAGCGCGTGGGCGATGCCGAAAATCATGGCTTCGTCCAAGTCGTGGCCGTGGTATTTGAGCAGCGTGGACATTACGCCGCTTTCGCAGTGGGCGGTATGCTGGTGTGGGAATTCGGTCATGGGGGTGTCAATCGGATATTTGTTTGGGAGTATTTTTATAATTAGGCGGCTGCGTTTCAAACACAGGTAAGGTCGTCTGAAAAACAAATCAGGGCAGGTTGCCGCCGTCAGCAAGGGCCGGTTCGCCTTAATCCGCGTCCGTCCGCTTCAATTCGTCTATGCTGATTTGCAGCGCGTCGGCGTATTTTTGCAGGGTTTTGTCAGGCAGCTTGGCGAAGATTTCGGGACGCAGGTGGCGGCGGAGCTGCCATTTCCATACGCCCGCGGCCATTGCCAAACCGGCTTCGTCGTGGCGGAAGCGGAACATATGGTAATACAGCGGCGAATATTCGCCCCGTGCCACCGCTTCGCGGGCGGCGCGGGTTTGTTCGTCGAGTTCGGCGACCGCCATTTCGGTGGCGTAGGCTTCGTCCTGCCAGCCGCTGCTGGTACCGGCTTCGTAGCGCCCGTCGCGCGTGCCGTAAATGACTTTCAGATGTCCGTGGTAGCTTTCGCTGTCATCTTGCGGGATGTCTTTGATTTCCATAGTTTCAGACGACCTTTTTTCAGTTTGCTATACCGCTTCCAAAAGCATAAAGCAAGTTGAGAAACGCCCGCTTTCGGGAACGTAGCACAAAACTTTTTGACCGCGCTCCAATGGGAAAGTGCGCATAAATTCTTCAAGGATGATGTAAATCGATGCCGAGCCGGTGTTGCCTTTGGTGTAGAGGTTGGTAAACCATTTTTCCTGCGGGATTTCGAAGCCGATGTTTTTCAGGCCGTCTGAAAGGCGGTCGCGGAAAAAGCCGGAAGAGTAGTGCGGCAGGAACCAGTCGATTTCGTCGGCGCGGATGCTGTGTTTGGCGGCGATTTGCGCGAGCGGTTTTTCCACTGTGTAGCGGACGATGTTTTCGTTCAATAGTTTTACGTCCTGCTTGACCGCCATCAGGCTGTGGCGGCGGCTGTATTCGGGGTCGGCGTGTTTCCAGCCTTCGAACACGCCGTCGCGGAATTCTGCGCCGGCATACATACAGGGCGGCATTTCGTTGGCGTAGGAGAGCAGCTCTATCCAGCAGATTTTCAGGCTGAGGCCGTCTGAATTGGGACGGTCGGACAAGTATGCCGCGCCCGCGCCGTCCGACAGCATCCAGCGCAAAAAGTCTTTTTCAAAACCGATTTCTGGGGAAGCGTTTTCCAGCTTTTTATGGTCGGTTTCGTGTTGGAACACTTCGCCGCGCATCACCGCCGAAGCGTTTTCTGACGCAGCGGCGACGGCGTGGGCATGTTCGCCGGTGCGGACGGCATTGTAGGCGTGTTTCATCGCCGCCATGCCTGCCGCGCACACGCCCGCCATGCTCAACACTTCGCAGGAGGGCATCTCCAAAAGGCCGTGTACCATCACGCCGTGTCCGGGCATGGTCTGGTCGGGGTAGGACGTGGCGCAGGACAGGCTGGTGATGTCTTCGGGCTTGATGCCTTGTGCGAACAGCCGGCGGACTGCTTCGGCGGCAAGTTCGGCATTGGTATGCGTGGCGCGGCGGCTGTCGGGGTCTATGGCGTAATGCCGTGTTTGGATGCCGTTGGAACGCAAAATCATGCGCCGCACGCGCGAGGGCAGCTCGCCCGCCATGCCGAGTACGGCTTCTATCGCATCATTGCCGACGGGTGCGTTGGGTAGGAAGGCGGCAGTACGGTTGAGGTAAACGTTTTTGAGTGTGTTATTTGGAATCATGGTTCTTTGTTAGATGGCGAAACAAAATATGGATACTACGGCGTTGCCTTGCCTTATTTTGTCTCACTATGATAAGTGGTCAGCCGATAAACCGCGCCGCGTAATCGCAGCTTGCGGTGAGCGGGATGCCGTGTGCTTCGGCATATGCCGTTAACGCATCCACCAGCATTCGGGCGATGCCCTGATTGCGGAAATTGGGCGAAACTTCGGTATGGTCCACGTCCCAGCTTCCGTTGTGTTCGGTATAACTGATGTAGCCTGCTTCTAAGCCGTTGATGTCGATTTGGAAGCGGTGGCGTTCGGGGTAATGGATCACTTCGGGCATGGAGTGCTTTCTGTATTTGATGAGGCCGTCTGAAAAGCAGGACTGTCGTCGGCCGTTGCTGTAAAACATTTTGGTCGTTTTCAGACGGCCTCTGCCAACGTCGGTGCGGCTTCCGGCGTCAAGCCTTAACCGCTTTGGCGAGGCCGAAGCTGTCAGCATTTGCGTGCCGAACCAGCCCCAATAAATGCGGTGGTGCTTGATTTTGCCGCCTTCCAGCCGCATCACTTCCAAAATATCCACCTGATCGCCGTCGGGTGTTTGGCGCGGGTATTCCCACACCAACGTATCGCCCGCAACGAAATAGCGGCCGTCCCGATACCAGCGCACCAAATCGTTGGGACGGCGGCGCGTACCTTCCTGTAAGAAACGCAGGATTTCGGCCTTGCCGCACAGGATGCCACTGTTGGTATCCATAATCGCGGGCACCAGCGGGCTTTCAAATACGGCGTCGTCAGCATACAGCGCAATCAGCGCGTCGGTGTCGCGGTTTTTGGCATATTCGTGCCAGTCGCGGTAAATGCGTTCAAAATCGTCCATATACAGTCTCCTTACAGGTTGCCGCCCGCAATCCGATTCATCCGCCGGAAGGTTGGCCGTAATAATCCGCCAGTTTTTTCAGACGGCCTTTAAGCAGCGGATGCAGCAATTTTTTCACCAATACGCTCACCGGTACCAACACCAGAATCATCGCCAGCAGAAACAGGATATAAAAACACAGCAGGACGCGGCGCAGTAGGGGGGACACACGTCCGGCGGCCATCAGCAGCCTGCCCCACAGGAAAAAACTGCGTCCAGCGGCTTTTTCGCTGAAAATCAGTTTTTCGTTCACTTTGGCTGCGCCCATGTTTTGAAACAGGGTTTCGTCCAAGGTTTTGTTTTGTAAAAGGGTATCCCGCATTTTCGCACCGAAGCGTGCCGCATCGGCAAGCTCTTCGTCTGCGATGCCGGCGGAGGGCAGGGCGCGGAAGTATTGTTTGTCGCCCGACAGCAGCCATGCGGGAGTAGTGATGAAGCTGGCGGCGCTGTTGCATGCGTCAATTTTGACGATGTTGCCGATGAGTTTCGCGCCGTTTTGTGCCAAAAGCGACTTCATTTTTTCCTGCGCGCCCAACCACATATTGCGGCAGCCGATAAGCGTTACGACGGGTTTGCCGTTGAGCAGGCGGCGGGTTTCTTCCCGTTGCAGGAAGGCGGTAATCGGCTGGGCGGGCGAGAGGAACCAGACGGTATAGGCGATAACCACGGCGTCGTAATCGTCGGCGGGAATGGCGGGCGGCAGAATCGGCGCGGGTTTCAGGTGGACGGTTTCGGGAAAGGTGTTGAAAAACCGCCAAAACGACCACGGAAACGGATACGGCTCTTGCGGCTCAAGGTTCACGCAATCCACATGGATGCCGCCCTGCCGCAAAGGTTCGGCGAAATTCCGCACCAGTTCCGCCAGCTGTCCGGTTTGCGAGTAATACACCAGCAGCACTTTTTTCACGTCGCTTCCCTTTATGTATTAACAAAAATTATTTGATGATTGGTTATTATAGCTTTTTTGTAAAATTATTTAAAGAACAATAGGGTGGGATAAAGGGGGGTCGTCTGAAAAGGGCAGTAGGCGTGAAAGTGGAGGCAAATGGCATATCCTGAAATCACTGGGCTTAGGGCAAAAATATCTGCCTGATAAAATGCAAACCTGCGGCTTGCCGCCCTCGCTCAACCTCTCATGCGGAGAGAAAAAACGCGGGCGGCAAGCCGACAGGTAAGTTCTTCAAAAGTGGACAGAATGACTTTGCAGGTCTGTCGGATGATGCCGCTTACAGGGCTTTTTTGGCAAAGTCGTCCAGCGGTTTGCCGGTTTGCACTTCTCTGAACTGCATCACGGTTTTGTCGCCTTGTTTTTCGTCCAATTCGATTTTGCGCACCACGCTGTCGCCGCTGATAACGATGTGATTGAAAATTTGGCGGGTAACGGCGGTTTTCGGCGTCAAATTCAGCGTCCATTGCTTTTCAGTGCCGGAGAGGGCGAGGTTGAATTGTTTTTCCAAGCCTTGCGTGTTGCCGCCGAGCAGGTCGAGGAAGAGCTTGATTTGCTGACTTTGTCCGACCTTGCCTTGGTTGGGGTTGGTCCATGCGCTGCCGTTCCACTGCATGATGCCGTCCGCACGCACGCGCAGTGTGGTTTCAAACGGTTTTTGCATTTGCCACAACAAGCCTTTTTTCGGAATCAGGACAAATTTCCCGCCCGTAACCATCGGTTTGCTCAGGGATTTCAATTGACGCTGCTGGGTAAACGCGCCCTGTACGTTGGACGGTTTTTGCAGGGTTTGGGCGAGTTCGGCGGTGGAAAACGCCCACAAGGCGGGGCTGGCGAGGGTCAGGAAGAGGGCGGTAAGTGTTTTTTTCATGTTGTTCCTTTTCAGGTTTGTTTTTCAGACGACCTTAAGGGTCGGGGTCGTCTGAAAACGGGAAGGTCAGGCAGGGGTAAAGGTCGGATGGGTTTGCACGGCATCCAGCCAGCTTTGCGGGGTCTGAAACTGCATCAGGCCGTCTGCCAGCGAAACGGCGGCTTGGGTGGTCGAAGCGCGGTTGAGCTTTTCGTTGGTTTGCGCATCATAAATCGTATAGTCGATACGCAGGCAGCTTTCGATTTCGACGATCTCCATATCGACGCGGATTTTTTGACCGAAGCGGGCGGGGCGGATGTATTTGAGGTTCATCTGCACAATCGGCCAGCTATATCCCTGCCGCGCCATTTCATTGTAGTCGTAGCCGATGGCGGATAAAAAGGCGCAGCGGGCGGTTTCGAGGTATTTCACATAGTTGCCGTGCCAGACGATGTGCATGGCGTCCACGTCGAAAAACGGAACTTCGGTTTCAAAGCTGTGGCGGCAGTAGATGTGTTTAGCCATGTCGGTCGTCTTTCCAAAAATCGAAAAAGTTAAACCATTGTAAGGGATGCCGGGAGCACTCGTCCTCCATCAGGCGGGCGAAACGCTGTGCGGCATCAGCCACCGCCGCCTGCCTTTCGCCGCGCTTCCAGTCGGCGTGTTCGATGAAGCGGCGCAGTTTGAGGTAATGGCGGCCGTTGTGGCGCAGGCAGAAGACGATATTGACCCTGACTTTCAGTAATGAAGCCAGCAGCCACGCGCCCTGAGGCAAATCCGCCGCCGTGCCGAGAAAGTCTACTTTTACGGTTTTTCCCCCGCGCAGGGGTTCGCGGTCGGCGGCGACGGCTATCCATTCGCCCACTTCGATTTTGCGGTGCAGTTCGATCATGGCAGCCGCATCCAGGTCGGTTACCTGTATCAGGTTGATTTCGTCCATGCCCAGTTTTCGCAATGCGCCGTTTAATACTTCTATGTGGCTGCCGTGTACCAATACGTTGAGTTTGAATCCTTTGTGGTGCTCTGCCAATGCGCGGCAGACTTCCATGTTGCCCAAGTGGGAGCAAACCAGCATCTGCCCGCGTCCGCCGCGTTCGACCTCGGCCGAAATGCCGTCCGGGTCTTCAACTATCAGGTCTTGGTAGCGGATTTTGCCCTGCCACACGGCCAGGCGGTCGCATACCAAATCGCCAAATGCGACGAAATGCCGGAATACGGGCAGGAGGGAGGGCAGGCGCGCTTCGGGGCGGGCGGCCTTTAAGCGGCGGTGGTAGCGGGCGATGTTGCGCCTCTGCCTGGGAGCGGTCAGGTAGAAATACAGTACGATTATTTGGGTGCAGGGCGCCATCAGGAAACGCGGCAGGTGGCGGACCAGCAGGGTGGCTATGGTTAAAACGAAGGGCGTGCCGCGTTCTTTTTGGCTCGCCCAGTGGGTGGGTTTGTAGCTGTTCATGGTGTGG
>CAJZEA010000077.1:0-7296 GCA_915066515.1 uncultured Neisseria sp.
TGCATCCATTTAAGACTGAAGAACAAGAGCAGAATGATTATAAAATTATATACGACGATATTCGGCTGAACAGGCTGTATAGAATATTTCAACAGGCGTTTCCTGGAAGGACTCGAGTGCATAATATTAGTACACCATCAATGAATCAGTTTGCTACTTTGAAATTGAAATTCAATGATTATTTTGAGTTGATAGAAGCATATATTCAAAAAGATGGACAAAAATTTGTATTGCCAGATGCTGAAATCCATCAACGTTATGAAATCAACAATACTGCTTATTACTAAGGAAATCATAAATATAGGAAAATGATCGGCAAAGAAAACCACATTTCATGACTGCCGATTGACGTCAGGCCTATACAAAAAGGTCGTCTGAAAACCCAAGTTTTCAGACGACCTTTTACAATCAAACCATTATGCGAATGGATGATGCAAAACAATGGTTTCTTCGCGGTCAGGACCGGTAGAGACGATGGCTACCGGTGCGCCGCAGACTTCTTCGATGCGTTTCAAATATGCTTTGGCATTGGCAGGCAATGCGTCGTAGCTTTTCACGCCGACAGTCGATTCGCTCCAGCCGGGCATGGTTTCGTAAATCGGCTTGCAGGTTTCTACCGCGTCCGAACCGCAAGGCAGGATGTCGGCTTTGCTGCCGTCGGGCAATTCGTAGCCGACGCAGATATTGATGGTTTCAATGCCGTCCATCACGTCCAGTTTAGTGATACACATACCGGAGATGCCGTTGACTTGGATGGAGCGTTTCAACGCGGCGGCATCAAACCAACCGCAGCGGCGTGCGCGGCCGGTTACGGAGCCGAATTCGTGTCCGCGTTCTGCCAAACCTGCGCCTACTTCGTCGAACAATTCAGTCGGAAACGGACCTGAACCGACGCGCGTGGTATAGGCTTTGACGATGCCCAAAACATAATCCAGCATTTGCGGACCTACGCCCGCGCCTGCGGAAGCGGCTCCTGCCAAGCAGTTGGAAGAGGTAACGAAGGGGTAAGTGCCGTAATCGATGTCCAACAGCGTACCTTGCGCGCCTTCAAACAGCAGTTTTTCGCCGTTTTTGTTTTTCTCGTTCAACACGCGGGATACGTCGGTAATCATAGGCGTAATGCGCGGCGCAACTTTTTCGATAACCGCCATCACGTCTTCCGCTTTCACCGGCTCGGCATTGTGCAGATGTTGCAGTTGGACATTGTAATAGGCAAGGACGGCATCCAGTTTTTCACGCAGTTTTTCAGGATGCAGCAAATCGACGACGCGGATGGCGCGGCGTGCCACTTTGTCTTCGTAGGCTGGGCCGATACCGCGGCCGGTCGTGCCGATTTTGCCTTTGCCGCGCGATGCTTCGCGGGCTTGGTCAAGCGCGATGTGGTAAGGCAGGATCAGCGGGCAGGTCGGCGCGATTTTCAGACGACCTTCGACGTTTTTCACGCCTGCTGCGTTCAGCTCGTCGATTTCGCCCAACAATGCTTCGGGGGATACGACAACGCAGGAACCGATAAAACAATCCAAGTTTTCATGCAGGATGCCGCTCGGAATTAGGCGCAAAATGGTTTTCTTGCCGCCGACGACCAAAGTATGACCCGCATTGTGGCCGCCTTGGAAACGCACGACACCGCTGGTTTCTTCCGCCAGCCAGTCAACGATTTTACCTTTGCCTTCATCGCCCCACTGGGCGCCGATTACTACAACATTTTTAGCCATAGCCATATAACCTATTAATATTAAAAAATTATCGTGAATCAACTTCAAACCAAGACGGCTTTGCGCCCTGCCCTGATTTGCCTTTAATCTGCTATGAATGGGTATTTAAATTTTCTCAACCTGCCAAACGCCGTCCGACTTTTTCAGACGACCTGCAACCTCTTCCGAAGCGTTGTGTCCGATACCGTAGTCGACAACGACACACTGCCCTTGTTCACGCAAGGCTTCGACTGCTTCGCGAGCCGCTTCGGCATCTTCCGCATCAACCAAGACGACGGGCTGACGCTCAATAGCGGGCAAGCGTCCGATAAAGCTGCGCAAGTCGAAACTGAACCCTGTCGCCGGACGCGCACGGCCGAAATATTCGCCCAATCCGTCATAACGCCCACCCCGCGCAACCGCGTCATGGAAATTGGAGCCGTATGCCGCATACAGCAAGCCCGTGTGGTAATTGTCGACACGCAGTTCGGATAAATCGATATGGACTTTCTGATTCGGGAATGCGTCGCACACTGCCTGCAATTCGTCCAACGCACTGCCGACTGCCGACAGATCCGGCAATCGTTCGCGCGCCGCAGACAACACTTCCCGTCCACCATACAGACGCGGCAGCAGCGAAAATGCTTTTGCCCACATACCGTCCAGCTTCCAAGCCTTAACCTGCGCTTCAACCGCCTCGGTATCTTTATCCTGCATCAACGCAAGCAGCGTTGCGGACTGCTCCGCATCCAAATGCGCCGCATCGGACAAAGCGCGGAATACGCCGATATGACCCAGCGACAGCAAAACCTCGCCCATATCGGCAATCTTCATGCTTTTGAGCATCAGGTCAATCAGTTCGATATCCGCCCGGATGTCGGCGAAACCATACATCTCCGCTCCCGCCTGCAAAGGTTCGCGCATATTGAGCAAACCTTCCGGCCGCGCGTGCAACACAGGACCTGCGTAACACAATCGGTTAATCCCTTGATTGGCGGACAAAAGATGCGCATCGATACGCGCCACTTGCGGCGTAATGTCGGCGCGGATGCCCAACTGCCGACCGCTCAGCTGATCGACCACCAAAATGGTTTTCAAAGACAAACCTGCGTCAATGTGTGTCAGCAGGGAATGGCTGTATTCCATCAGCGGAGGCTGTACCAGCTCGTAACCGTGCACTCGGAACAAAGTCAACAACTGCTCTCGCGCGCTTTCCAACTGTCGGGCGTTGGTCGGCAACACATCGGCAACATGTTCGGGAAGCTGCCAAGATTGCATGGGAATCTACCTTCTATCTGTTTTTGTAAACGCAAAGGGCTGCTTGAATTTAAAACCAGACGGACACACAGCCCGCTTCTCGAAATACGCCGCGCAAACGATGCAGCGTTTCCAACAAATCTGATTTTAAATTCAAACAGCCCCTGAATGACGGCTTTAAACCGCCGAGTTATTAAAAGCAGACTTTACCATACAAAACAGTTTTGTGCAGCCTGTTTTCATACCGGACAGCCCCTGACTTTGGCGCAAATGGGATTTTGTATACGGGAAATAACATGTTTAAGAAGCATCTCAAGCAACTGGGGTATTCGCAGAAAAGGTGTTGCTTGTTATTCCTCAACGCCCCATCAATCCCATACTTGATTTAGCTTAAAGGTCGTCTGAAAACCCATTTCAGACGACCTTTAAAGTCTCTCCACCGGCCTCACCGTATTTCTTTGGCTGCCTCTTGCTCTGCTTTGTAACGGCGCAGATAGGCAAGCGCGGCGGCTTTTTCTTCTTCGTTGCCATATTTGACATCGCGTTGGGCGCGGCGCAATTCGGCGCGCTCTTTGGCTTCTTCGATTTGTCGGTTTTTGAATGCTTCACGGTTGTCGGATGCAACCAGCTTGTCTTGTTGGGATTGGGCTTTCGCCATGGCTTTGGCAATCAAATCCATAGGATTGAAGGCAGGTTTGGACGCTGCTTGGGTTTCGGCTTGAATTTGCGCCTGCTTGGCTTTAACGGCGGCTTCGCGCTCGGCAAGCATGGCTTTGCGTTCAGCTTCGTCGCGCGCTTTGCGTTCGGTGTGCCAATCAAAGCGGCTTTGCGCGTGTTCGGCAGCGGCGAAACGCGCTTCGGAAGAACGGCTCAGGCTGCGCGCGGCGGGGAGGTATTCCTGTTTGGAAGGTATCATGTCGATACAGTCCACCGGACAAGGCGGGAGGCAGAGTCCGCAGCCTGTGCATTCGTCGCTGATGACGGTGTGCATAAACTTGCTTGCGCCCATAATCGCATCGACAGGGCAAGCGCGGATGCAGGCGGTACAGCCGATACAGGCGGCTTCGTCTATCAAGGCGACGGCTTTGGGCTGCGTTTTGACCGGCGCAACGCGCGGCTTGCCCAATAAGGCGGCAATATCGGCCATCACCACTTCTCCTCCGGGCGCGCACAAATTAACAGGCGCATCCTCGTGCAACAAAGCTTGTGCATAAGGCAGGCAGCCTTGATAGCCGCATTCTCGGCACTGAGTTTGCGGCAGCAGGCGGTTGATGGCTTGAAGGTCGATCGGCATAGCGGATAGAGTCAAAATCGAAAGCGTGTATTTTATCGGGAAACGGAATGCAGGGAAACCAAGACCAAAATAAATAAGGTCGTCTGAAAACCTCAAAATAAAGGTTTTCAGACGACCTCTTCTATTTTCTGACTATCCGTACCGCTTCATTAGAACTTATGAACCATGCCCAAAGAAACGGCTTTTTGTTCAACAGAACCTGTTTGAGTCGGCGTCAGGCGGGTTTTGCTGCCCAGTTTCAGATAACCGGCATGAGCAAGCATCAAAGTACGTTTGCTGAATTTGTAGGAGGTACCAACTACAACTTGGTCGAATTTATCGACCAGTTTCTCGCCGCTGTTCACGCCTTTTGCCGCCCAGCCGTGGGCGTAGGTGAGGCGCGGGGTCAGATTGCCGAAGGTATAACCCACGGTAACGGCTGCATCGGCGACTTTGACGGCTTCATTTTTACCGGCATCGGCAGTAATGTCAGTGCCTTTGTACGTATTGAAATCATCGGTAAAGTAACCCAGATATTTATTTGCGCTTTCATGGCCTTTGGTATATTGCGCACCTACGCCGACAAACAGGTTGTTTTTGTCGTAGTAACTCTCGATTTTAGCGATTTGCGCGGCTTTGGTTTTACCGTTCTTGTCGGTGTATGCACCTTTGTAATGGCCGTAGGCAAGATTGGTGGTGAAACCGCTGTTTTCATAAGTCAAACCGGCGGTATATTGCTCTTTGCTGGGTTGTTCGTGCTTATATTTGTCGTCCGGATTGCGGTTGTCGCGCGGCGCGTAGGACGCATTGAACTTGAACCCGCCAAATGAAGGACTGTCGTAGCGCACGGATGTGGTGCGCACACCGGTGCGGGTGTTGATGCCCAAACCCATCGCGTTGGTTTTATACAACCACGGGTCGATGGTATCCATCTCGTTGAGCATATTGTTCATATTGCCGACGCGTACCTTACCGAACTTGCCTTCCAAGCCGATGAAGGAATCGCGGTTGCCGAAACGCTGGCTGTTGGATTCGCCTAAAATGGAAGTGCGCTGTTCAATTTGCCAGATGGCTTTGAGGTCGTCTGAAAGTTTCTCATTGCCTTTGAAGCCGATGCGCGAGGTATTGTCGTTGATACGGGTCGCAGTCGCGCTTTTTTCCGTACCTTCGCTACCCTTGATTTTCACCTGTCCGGAGGTGATGGTGCTTTTGACTTGTCCGTACAGGACAACTTCGGCGGATGCTGCAAAAGGTAGGGCTGCTGCGGTTAAAGTAATCAATATTTTCTTCATGAGTCCTCCTTGAAATTTAAAATTGAGTAAAATACCAAACTCAATCATAATGATTTATGGATTATTAGACAACTCTTTTTATCTTGAGAAAAATTATTATTTATTTCAAATATAATTTGCATTTCAACAACACGATATCGTAGGAATCTTTAATATTCATCCTTTCTGCAATTTTGTTGGCACAATCCCTATTTTTCCCTTGCCTCAAGATTGAAAATAAGGCAAGTGCAACTTTTTTCAGACGACCTTTTCGGGTCGTCTGAATATTTTTTTGTTTATGAAGAAAACCATAGCGGAAAGCAATGAAAAAACGAAGAAATTTTCCCATCTAAACTATTGCGCCGACAGGGATTTTGCCGTTTAATGCGAACCTGCTGAATCAAGGGCCCGAGGCATATGCCGGCCGCCCCCACAGTTAACCTTTTGTATGCGGACAGTCTGCGCTTGACTGACTGCCGCCGCTGCAACAATCCCCCCTTCCACAAAAGGACTGTACCCATGAAAAAAATTTCAATGGCGGCGGCACTCATCGGCCTCGTCTTGACTGCATGTAGCGGCGGCCAACAAACCGCCGCAGAATCTTCCGCACCTTCTTCCCATACCTCCTCCGACAAGCTCAATATCTACAACTGGTCGGACTACGTCGATCCCGCCACGCTTGAAGCGTTCGAAAAAAATACGCATATCAACGTCCGCTACGACTACTACGACAGCAACGAAGCCCTCGAAGCCAAGCTCTTGACCGGCAAATCCGGTTACGATCTCGTTGCCCCGTCCATTGCCAACGTCGGACGCCAAATCAAAGCCGGCGCGTACCAAAAAATCGACAAAAGCCAAATCCCGAACTACGCCAATATCGATGCTGACCTGCTTGCCATGATGGCAAAAGTCGATCCGGGCAACCAATACGCAGTCCCTTATTTCTGGGGCATCAACACGCTCGCCATCAACAAAAAACTGGTTCAAAAAGCCTTAGGGACGGAGCAATTGCCCGAAAACGAATGGGATTTGGTGTTCAATCCCGAATACACCAAAAAGCTGAAATCCTGCGGCATCAGCTATTTTGACAGCGCCATCGAACAAATCCCGCTCGCGCTGCATTATTTAGGCAAAGACCCGAATACCGAAAACCCTGACGATATCAAAGCCGCCGTCAACATGATGAAAAAAGTGCGTCCCGACATCAAACGCTTCACTTCGTCAGGCTATATTGACGATATGGCGGCGGGCAACCTTTGCGTTTCAGTCGGTTACGGCGGCGATTTGAACATCGCCAAAACACGCGCGCAAGAAGCGAAGAACGGCGTCGAAATCGAAGTGTTAGCACCCAAAAGCGGTGTCGGCATCTGGGTGGATTCCCTGATGATTCCGCGTGATGCCCAAAACACCGCCAATGCGCACAAATACATCAACCACACGCTCGATCCCGAAGTCGCGGCACAAAACGGCAATTTCGTTACCTACGCCCCCGCCAGCCGCCCTGCACGCGCATTGATGGACGCAAAATATACCGGCGATGCGTCTATCTTCCCGACCAAGGAATTGATGGATAAAAGTTTCATCGTATCGCCCAAATCAACAGATGCAAGCCGCCTGAGCGTCCGCCTGTGGCAATCGTTGAAAGCAGGCAAATAGCCGTTTGATGCGTTAGAAAACTAAAGGTCGTCTGAAAATCAAATTTAGTTTTCAGACGACCTTTTTTACTGCTATCGAACGAATTTAAAGATTATAGTGGATTAACTTTAAACCAGTACGGCGTTGCCTCGCCTTAGCTCAAAGA
>CAJZEA010000078.1:0-7295 GCA_915066515.1 uncultured Neisseria sp.
ATCTGTACTGTCTGCGGCTTCGTCGCCTTGTCCTGATTTAAAGTTAATCCACTATGTCATTGTCCATCCGATACAAAACCACGCCTTTCCGTTACCGTCTGCAATCAGGTTCATACTCATAGCGAGGAAATGCCATGAAACCCTCAATTCCCCTCATCCTTCTCTCTTCCACACTCTGCGCCTGCACCGCCGGCACGCCTGGTATGTCCATCGGTTTAGGCATAGGAACCGGTATCGGACACCATGTCGGACTCGGCACTTCCGTCAACATCCCGATTACCTTAGACAAAAATAAAACTGCCCCAAACAATACAGGCGGCATTAATATTATTGACGAACAAATCGTGACTTATTTCGATACACACGGCAATCCCAGCAACAGCGCCGTCAAGGGCGGTTACTACCGTCAACTGAAAAACAAACGAGGCGATCAATATACCGTACAAGATTTTTACAGCGACAACAGTCGGAAGCGGACAGACCCCTATACCTTAAGCCGCAGCCAACTGATGCAATTCCGCGCCACACCAAACAACGGCTCACTCACCACATACGCCTATAACGGCACCGTAATGCAACACCAAGAGTTCCGCAACGGCAAACTTGTCAACGCCAAATATTAGACAAAATAGCATCCCGACAGGCCAACCACGCCTGTTGCCATTTGCGCCCTATTGGTTTCAAACACAACTATTCACAAAATAAATACTTTTAACATTCAACTATTTGTAATATTACTACGCTCCATCTGAAAAATAATATTGACACTTTTTTTTCAGACGATATAATGCACCCCATTCCCCGATAGCTCAGTCGGTAGAGCGACGGACTGTTAATCCGCAGGTCCCTGGTTCGAGCCCAGGTCGGGGAGCCAAATTTCAAAAGCCTGAATATAATGTTCAGGCTTTTTTGTTTACCAATCCTACTTTGGTTTCTTCAGCATCCTTCTTCGGATGCTTCCCAATCCCAACATCCTTGCACCCGTGTCCCACACACACCAAACATTAATCAAAATTTATACAAATCAATAATTTAATAAACAGATATCAAATGAAGCATACCCTGATCATTCACATAGATAAAAACATTATTTTTTCTAAATACATATATTGAAGAGTTCTTCTCACATAGCCAATTGTACTTTTCAGCAAAATTTATCCAGTCATCAATACTCGAGAATTCTGAAAACAAATCATTTAAAACTACAGATTTGGCATATTTGTTCTCAAAATTTATCTCCATACCTATTATTTTTTTATTTTCTAACGAGAACATTATATTTTCATAAGCATCTAAAAATATTTTTGACTTTTTAGAAGTTCTCATAGGGTTTAATACAAAACCTTTGATTTCTTGGCAAATATCTTCTTGATCATCCCCTACATGAAGATTACCAATCCTTCCGCTTTCAACAATATCACTAACTAAATACGGTCCGCATCGATTCATCACCACTTCCTCACACACAAATTTGGTCTGATACCCACTAAAACTTTTTAATCGACAACCTTATCTATATCGATATCAGAAATTTTCAATTTTTCTAACAAACCCAGGTCGTCTGAAATTTTTCAGACGACCTTTTTGCTTCTTTATTTCGACCAGCCTCCGCCCAATGCCTTATACAGCGACACCAGCATCTGCGCCCTTGCCAGCCGCGCCGCAATCAGGTTTTCCTGCATTTGGCCTTCGGCAATATGGGCTTTGAGGGCGACATCCAGCGTTTTGTAGCCGTTGCGGAACATTTTTTCCGTATCGGCCGCGTGGCGTGCCGCCTGATTATGGGCGGTTTGCAGCAGTTCGGTTTGACGGCTTAGCGATTCCACGCCTTGATACGCACTGTCGACTTCGCCCAGCGCGGTCAGGAGCCGTTTGTCGTATTCCAGCAATGCCGTCTGAAGGCGCGCGTCGGCGGCTTTGATATTGGTTTTGATGCGGCCGTTGGTAAACAGCGGCGTCTGTATGCCCACCGACAGCAAACTTGCCCAGCCGGTCAGCGAACGGTCGCCGTCCACACCGATGCGCCCACCCTGCCCCATAAAGCTGATGGTGAAGCGCGGCAGCAAATCGGCTTTGGCACTGGCGAATTTGGCGGCATAGGCATTGACTTGCGCCGCCTGCGCACGCAGGTCGGGGCGGCGTTCCAGCAAGCCTTGCGGCGTCTGCCCGCTTGGTGCGGAGGGTTGGTGTGCCAACGCATCGACAGACGATTCGGGCAGCGTAAACGTCTGAGGCACGTTGCCGGTCAACACGGCGATACTGCGCACATAAACGGCATATTCCGCCCCTATCGTGGCACGTTTGGCTTCCGCCGAGGTCAGTTGCACTTTCGCCTCGTTCACTTCATAGCCGCTGACATGTCCCGCCTTAAAACGCCCTTCGATATAGCGAACCATACGCCGCAGGGTGGCAACGGTTTGGTCGGCGGTTTTCAGACGATCTTGAGCCGCACGCGCTTTAAAATAATTGTCGGCAATATCGCCCACCACCAGCATTTGTGCGCCATACGCCAACTCTTGTTGTCCGAGTGCGGCATAACGGGCGGCATCGGCATCGCTGCGTTTCTTGCCGAAAATATCCGGTTCCCACGAAGCGGTCAGCCCGCCGTACAGGGTGGTACTTTGAGAATCAATGGTATCGTCGTTTAAAGAAGAAGTCTGCGGATAACGCGAGAGCAACGCGCGTGCATTGCCGTTGAGAGGGTTATCCATTTGGCTGTAATTCGCCATCGCCTTGCCGCTCAGCCCGACGGTCGGACCCAAATCGGCACGCGCCGCCCCCGCCACGGCACGGGCTTCGTTCAGACGGCTGACGGCGATTTTCACATCATGCCCCTGCGCCAAACCCTGCGCGATTAATCCGCTTAACACCGGATCGTTCCACTGCTGCCACCACGCCCCGATGTCCGCATCGCCCTTCGCCGCCGCATCCTGCGTAAATGTTTCAGGCAATTCAACTTGACTGTTTAACGGAACTTCTGTGTTTTTACAGCCTGCAAGCGCCAAGGCTGCGGCAATACACAATAAATGGATTTGATTGAATTTCATCGTATTTTCCTTTTTGAAAAGGTTTTAGCGTTCCGTGTTGGCGAAATTTGCTTCGCTCGTTTTCAGCGTGCGCAGCCTCTTGACGGGGCAACCTTTCAGACGACCTTTCAGAAGATTTTTTTGCGAAACCTAGAAACCTGAATGTAAGCCTGCGGCTTACTGCCCTCTCCCTAACCCTCTCCCACGGGGAGAGGGGACAAAATTAGTTGAAAACTCTAAAAACGGTTGGGTTTCAGCATCCTCAATCCCTCTCCCGCGGGGAGAGGGGACAAATTGGTTGAAAATCCAAAAACGGTTGGATTTCAGCATCCTCAATTTCCTCTCCCGCGGGAGAGGGAACAAATTGGTCGAATCCCTAAAAATGGTTGGGTTTCAGCATCCTCAATCTCCTCTCCCACGAAGAGAGGAAACAAAATTGGCGGGAAACCCAAAGCATGGTTGGGTTAATGAGGCATTAGATTTTCTTTCGAAAAATATGGGTATCAAAAAAACCTTGAGAATTGGTGGCTAGACAAACCGTACCCTATCGAAGCTAACGCCTATAATAAATAGTCCGTATCAAGCATGGCAAGTTCACAGGACTTGCGCCTGATTCCACGATATAAAGCCTATATTCATGATAAACAGCAGGACGAAACCCATCGACAAGGTCGTCTGAAATCCAATTTCGCTTTTCAGACGACCTTGTGCCGTGAATTAATTCTGCAAATACAATGTTGCTTACCGCACAACAGCTTTTCCTACCGTTACGCCTTCTATACATCCTTCTCATGACAAGGATGCTACAATTGGCATATTTTTTACCGTTATCGGACAGGTGTTTTATGCAGTATTTCTGCCTACTCATCCCCATCCTCATTGGCTATTTTCTTGATGAAATGACCGTCGGCGTCATTTTCGGCTCTATTTTATGGTTGTTTGCGCGGGAACTCGGCAAACCTCGTCAGGAAGAACATGATGCAAAACTGCAAAACCTGGAAAAAGAAATCGAGTTGCTGAAACTGCGTTTGACGGCTTTGGAACATGAAACCGTTCATGATAAAGCAGAAGTCGGGCAGGCGCGGAAACTGCGTGCTGTTTTGTCCGAACATGCCGACGATATTCAGACAACCCCTGCGCCGCTTCATGAGAAGGTTGAACCTGTTGCAACTGCGGACAATGCGCCTGTCGAGCCGCACATCGAACCGGTTGCCGCTCCCTCTTTTTCTACGCCTGTTCCCTCTGTTTCCGCCGAACCTTCCGTGCAGCCCGAACCTTCCCTGTACGCAGACAGCATCGGAACGCCTGCCCAAGTTTCCGCTATTCAGGAAGACGAACGCAAACAAGACGCGCCTGTCCTGCAAACGTCGTCTGAAAACGAAGTGCCGATGTCGTCTGAAAATACCTCAGAAAACATCGACACCGAATCTCGTGAAACCGTTATCCATAAAGAGGAAGGTTTCGATTTCAAATTCTCCGGAAACCCCATTGTTGCTTGGTTCCTGCGCGGTAATCCGCTGTTGAAAACCGGTATCGTGGTGCTGTTCCTCGGCTTGGCGTTCCTCTTGCGCTATGCCTCCGAGCGGATTTATGTACCGGTGGAAATGCGTTATCTGACCGTGGCAGGTGCGGGTCTGGCGGCGGTCATCGGCGGCTGGAAGCTGCAAAGCCGCAAACGCGAATACGGCTTGGTGTTGCAAGGCTTCGGCGTGGCAGTGATGTATCTGACCGCTTTGGCGGCGTTGAAACTGCATCCGCTGCTGCCCGCACCGATCGTGTTCGTGCTGATGGTGGCGATGGTCGTATTGATGGCGTTGCTGGCAATCAGGCAAAACGCGCAGATTATGGCGCAGGTCGCCTTGGTCGGCGGTCTTGCGGCGCCCATCCTGACATCGGACGGCAGCGGCAATTATTTGGTGCTGTTCTCCTACCTTTCCCTGCTCAATGCCGGCGTAGCGGCGATTGCTTGGTTTAAGGCATGGCGGCCGCTGAACCTGACGGGTTTCGCCGGAACTTTCTCCATCGCCGCGTTGTGGGGCATGCAAAGCTATACGCCGCAGCATTTCGCCACGACCGAACCTTTCCTGATTTACCACTGGCTGCTCTACACCTTCATCGCCTATCTGTTCGCCCGCCGCAAGCTGACGGAAAACCGCGAAGACACGCTCGCGCCCGTTGCCGACAATGCGACGCTGGAAGAAATTTGGAACAGCATCTGCTCCCACGGCCTGCGCGTCCACGTCCTCGATCATACTTTATTGTTCGGCACGATGGCGGCGGCGTTCGGACTGCAATACCGCATGGTGGAACACTGGCCGTCTGCGGACGCATTCTCCGCGCTGGGCTTCGCCGCCGTTTACGGACTTGCCGCGCTGATGCTGAAACGGCAACAGGGTTTGTATATCCTGCGTCAGGCGTTTTTTGCCCTGTCGCTGCTTTTCCTCACGCTCGCCGTTCCGCTTCACTTTGAACGCGGCAACACCGTCATCCTGTGGACGGTAGAATCCGCGCTCGTGTATTTCTTTGGACTGCGCCAACAGCGTCCGCATATGCGTTTGGGTGCGCTCGTCGTGTATCTGTTGGCAGCGCTGATCCAGCTGAGCGGTTATCAGCCGGGAGAAAACACCATCCTGCAAGGTCAATGGTTCACCACCCTGCTGACCCTGTTCGGCGGCGCGGCAATTTACTTACAGTGGCACCTCTACCGCCGTAAAGGCTCGGCGCAATGGGAACAGACACTTCAAGACGCAGCCCTCTGCGCCGCCCTGCTCTACACATCCATCCTGCCTTTACTGTTTTTCGCGGAACGCGGCAGCATCATCGTTTTCTCTGCTTTGGTGGCGGCTTGGGCGTTCTGCCGAGGCAAAGGCAAGTCGGAGGTGTTCAGCACATTCGCCTTGGGCAATGCAATCTTTATTCTGATCTTCCAAGCCTCAATTAATAATGAACCCAACGGCTTCCTGACACACTGGCACCTCTTTGCCGCCGCGCCGCTGCTGTTTGCCGCTGCCTATGCGCTGCAATATCCGCGCGTCCAAACCGAAGCATCTGAAAACAAAGACAAACAAGACCAACCCCTCCCGTTCTCGCAGATTGCGGGCTGGGCTATCCTCGTTATCGCCCTGATGTTGGGCGGCTTCGCCACCTATACCCAATGGACGGGCGAAGAAACCCTGTTCATCGAGCTTTGGGCATTGCCGATATTCACCACCTTGCTGTTGCTTGCCAACCGTTTGAACTGGAAAGAGCTTTTTCAGACGACCTTGGCATTCCTGCCCCTGTTTGCCCTGCACTTCATCGGCTATCACCTCGAACACCTATGGACGGCCGCCGCAGCCCTGCCGCTTGCCGCTGCTACCGTGTTGAACTTCGTCATCCTGAATAACCGCCGAACCCATGCGCCTATCGACTTGCATAAACTCAACATCATCATGCTCGGCATCCTTTGGTCGCTTTGGGCAGGAATGTATGTAGGCGATCGTCTCGACGGCGTTTGGTCGCAGCTCTCGTGGCTTGCCGTACCGCTGATCATGTGGGTCGTCCTCCATACGCAGCGGCAGTGCGGCTTTTTCAGACGACATCAAGCCGCCTATCAGCATTTCGCCCTGCCGATAGCCGCCCTTGCATCGGCAAGTTGGATGATATGGACGAACTTCTCCACTCCGTTCCAACCCGTGCCGTTGCCATATATCCCGCTGCTTAACCCGCTGGAACTCGCCTGCGCCGGAATGCTGTGGTTCGCCCTGAAGTCCCTGCCCGAAGCCCTGCCTGCAGAATACCGCCGCGTGAACGCGCCCGGTGTCGCCGCCCTCGCATTCATGGTCATCAGCGCGGGCGTGATGCGCCTGTGGCATTTCTACGACGGCATCACTTGGCGCCTCGACATCATGCTCCAATCCTTCGGCCTGCAAGCCAGCCTCTCCGTCGTGTGGGCAGTGACCGCCATCATCCTGATGGTGTACGGCAACCGTCGCAAACTGCGCCCCTTCTGGATAACCGGCGCGGCGCTGATGGCGATTGTCGTCGTCAAGCTCTTCCTCATCGAGCTTTCCAACAGCGGCGGCATCGCCCGCATCGCCTCCTTCATCATCGTCGGCGTGCTGCTGCTTCTGGTCGGCTGGTTCGCACCCGTTCCGCCCAAAGCGGTGGAAAACGAAGAGGACAAAGCATAGCCCAGCCCCAAAGAAAAGGTCGTCTGAAAACCGACAGCAAGTTTTGAACTGGCCCCCAAATCTTGGACACTCATAAAAGCCTATTCAGGCGCTCTGT
>CAJZEA010000079.1:0-7288 GCA_915066515.1 uncultured Neisseria sp.
CTTCTTGGCACTGGGCTTCGTATTGCTGGTTGCCCGCTACCTGAAACCAAACGCAAAATTCGACGACAAACTCATGACTTGGGGCTTCTGGCTGCTCAACGGCGGCTTGGTCGGCATGATCGCCATCAGCCTGCTGCCTGTCGGTGCGATTCAAGCATACGCCTCCATCACTCATGGTTTGTGGTATGCCCGTAGCGAAGAATTCCTGCAAATGGAAATCCTCGATACCCTGCGCTGGGTACGCACAGCAGCCGACTTGATCTTCATCGGCGGTGCAATCTGCGTAGCCATCCAAGCAACCAAAATCGTATTCAGCCGCGATAAATAAATCCTAGCTTGAATGCAATCAAAAGGTCGTCTGAAATTTTCAGACGACCTTTTTTGATGCCTGCCTACTTTCATTTCAGCAACAGCCCATCCCCGTTTAACCTCCATACGCACAGAATACCCCTCTTTACCCATCCACCCCTACCCTACCCCCGCCCCTCCTCCAACGAGTTGAACCCGCTCCGTCCCGCGACAGCCGCCCGCCCTGTTTTCCCTATTTTTCAGACGCCCCCCAATGCCGTTTAGAAAACAAGGTCGTCTGAAACCGAAAACAAACAAAACACAGACAACAAAAAACCGCCCATCAAAGCGCGGTCGGTTTTAAAACAGTTTTTGTCGGAACGGAAAGCGAAGGGCTTTTCAGACGACCTCTGAATATTTAGGAGTCGTCTGAAAAATAAAATCACTCAATAACGGTAATCAGGATGGCGGGAACAGCCTGAATAACGGATAGTACAACTATCTGAATGTTTACTACATGCGGATAGTGCTTTTTGTTCCGCTGATTTTAAATTGGAATCATTTTTTGCACCATATCCACCATTACCAACAGTACCTCCCAATGCTATTGCAGTACAAGAATTGCGTATTTCAGTCAACATGCGGCAACCCTTGCCATCCTTAGCAATTGGATTACTCCCACCATTTCTAATACAACTTTCTAAAGCTTCCTTATTAGCCGGACCATATCCTTGAGTATTATTTTCAGAATAACCTATTGCACCATTAGCTGGATTAAAATAAATCGCTCCCCAACGGTTCGGCACTTTATACACCCGTCGAGAAGACGAACTGCCACCTCCCCAACCACACGCGCTGCCATCGACAGTTTGGCAATAACCGTCAGTCGGATTCCCTCCCAAAGGGTTGCCCAAGACGGTAAAACTATTCAAAGCCAACAACATCAAAAATATCTTCTTCATCTTTTTACCTCTTAATCTTTTCCGCTATTCGTTTCTCTCAAAACCTTGCCACATAACTCAGCATCGCTTTCGACCCTATCGTTGTAAAACAAGTTTTCAGACGACCTCTAAACATTTAGGGTCGTCTGAAAAATAAATCACTCAATAGCGGTAATCAGGATGGCGAGAACAGCCTGAATACTTAATGACACATTTATCAGAATATTCACTACACGCGGCCAAGGCTTTTTGTTCCGCTTTCTCTAAATTATCATCACTTTTTACACCAGCCCCACCATTGCCAACAACGCCTCCAATGGCAACTGCGCTACAAGAATTACGGACTTCCGTCATCCTACGGCAACCTTTGCCATCACTGGCAATAGGGTTCTTTCCTCCTCCCGCTTTAATGCAATTTGCCAATGCTTCTCTATTGGCGGAACGGTAGCCTTCAGTATTATTTTCAGAATAACCTATTGAAGCATTTGCAGGATTTACATAAATCGCTCCCCAACGGTTCGGCACTTTATATATCCGACGTGCCTGTCCTCCTGACTGATTATTACCGCTACACCCCGCCAAGTCCGGTCTTTGAATACAAGGATTCATTACAGGATCGTTAATCGCATTCAATCCGTCGGCTAAAACAAAGGGGCTAATCTGCATTGCCAACAACATCAAAAATATCTTCTTCATCTTTATACCTCTTAATCTTTTCCGCTATTCGTTTCTCTCAAAACCCTGCCGTATAAACCGACATCGCTTTCGACTCTATCGTTACAAAATAAGTTTTCAGACGACCTCTGAACATTTGGGGTCGTCTGAAAAATAAAATCACTTAATAACGATAATCAGGATGGCGCGAACAGCCTGAATAGCGGACAGTACATTTAAATGATTGCCCTGCCTCACATGCGGAAATCGCCTTTTGCTCTGCCTCAGCAATAGAATCGGCATTTTTTGCAGCAGCCCTATATCTTCCTCCATCTCCTCCCAATACAATCGCCCCACACATATTACGGTATTCAGTCATTAAGCTACAGCCTTCCCCATTGCGATCCAATGGATTCTTACCACCTCCTGCCTTAATGCAATTTGCCAATGCCTCTTTATTGGCTGAACGATAGCCTGAGGTATTGTTTTCAGAATAACCTATTGCTTGATTTGCAGCATTGTAATAAATCGCCCCCCAACGGTTCGGGATATTAATTACCCTACCTCCCTGTTCCATCGGTCGGTTGTTACCCGCGCATCCCGGCAAATCGGGATGATAGGCACAAGGATTGCTCATTTCGTTTGCGTTCGCGAAACTGCTTAAAATCATGACAGCCGCTAATAATATATGCTTCATCGGTTTATTCCTTATTTTTGAACATCAATCATATTCTTACTTTACCCTGTTCCCCAAACAACCCAGTCGAAATCAGACGGGCTGTTCCCACTTTATAGTTCATCGCCACACAATAAAGTTTCAGACGACCCCTAAGCCTTCAGGGGTCGTCTGAAAAAACAAATCAATCGGCAATGCTGCCGTATTGCTTTGTGAAGCTTACAAAACGCCTTGATGGGCGGTATCGTGTCCCAAAGCGGTCAGGAATTGCGACATGCTGTATGTTTCGCCTGAGGCGGCAAACTTGAACGCGTCTACGGTATCGCCGCCATCTGAGGAGTGGACGGCATCCAAGACGGTCAGGGTGTCGTCGCTGCCTTTGAGTTTGACCACCCAGTTCTCTTTGTTGTTTCCTGCTTTATTGATTTCCAAATCGATGTCTTTCAGCGTCAGATTGCCTGAGAACAATACGGTATTGTCCTCGCCGCTTGCGTTCAGCGACAATTTGTCATGCCCGCTGCCTTTGCCGAATGTAATCGTATTGGCATAGCTGCCGCCGGAAATGGTGTCATTGCCTGCGCCGGCATCAATGGTGCTGTCGTGTCCGACTTTGACGGTATCGTCGCCGCTGCCGCCGATAAAGGTGGTTTTGCCGCCGTAGTTGCCTGAAACGCTGACGGTGTCGCCGTTGTCGGTGCCGTGAATAATGCGGTTGGCACCTTCGTACAGTCGTTGTTCAAAGGTGTCGCTGTCGTCATTCAGGTATTGAATAATCGTGCCGTCTTTGCGGACATGGGATACTTTCAAACCGAAATGTTCGATGATTTGTTCCGTGCTGTATGTGCCGTTGTCGAATTGAAACTCGGATATGGCGCCTTGCGAACCCATTTGGTTTTTAATCGTCAATACGTCATTGCTGCCTTTGATAGAAACGGTCCATGTATTGCCGTTCAGACGAGGCACAGTGACGAAGTCGTAGGGTTCGGGCATATAGTCGATGCCGGTTTTATCGTAGCCCTGGGTAACGGAAATGCTTAAGTCATCCAGTGTCAAACCGCCGGTAAATTTCACGGCGTTGCTGGTTGCGCTGGGGTTGAATTCGTCGTCGATATCGAAACCGAAATCGAAAATGGTGTCGTGTCCGTATCCTTTGCCGAAGACATAGGTATCGCGCCCGTCTCCGCCTTCCAGATAATCGTCGCCCGCGCCGCCGTCGAGGTAATCGGCTCCGACCCGCGCATACAGTTTGTCATTGCCATTTCCGCCATACAGTTTGTCGTCTGAAGACCATTCGTTGCCCCAATAGCTGGTGCCTTCGTCTCGGATAATATCGTCGCCATCCATGCCGTAAATCACGTCCCTGCCGTCTGTGCCGGAACTTAATTCGTCATTAAACTTGCTGCCGACAATCACATCGTCGTTCGGTGTGCCTTCATTTTTGATGCCTTGGTCGGCTTTTCCGGTGTTGACGGCTTTGAGCAGGGTTTCGGCTGTATAGTTTTCGCCGAGGAATTGGAATTGGTTGATGGAAATATGTCCTTTGGCGTCAACTTGGTTTTGAATGGTTGCCGAGCCGTTGGCGGATGTGATTTCCCAGTTTTTGCTGCCGTCGGCATTGTCGATGACGTTTACTTTGATGTCGCTGACACGGAGGTCGTCTGAAAACTTCAGGGTATTGTTGCCTTGATTGTCGATAATCGTATCGTCGCTGCCGTAAATATAGGTGTCGTTGCCTGTTCCGCCTTTCAACATATCTTTGCCTGCTCCTCCGATTAAAGTGTCGTCGCCTGCGTCGCCGTTGATGGTGTCGTTGCCATCACCGCCGTCCAAGTAGTCATTGCCGTCGCCGCCGTTAATGTTGTCGTTGCCGCCCATGCCGTAAACGGTATCGTTGCCGCGGCCGCTATTGAGTCGGTTGTGTCCGTCGTTGCCGGTCAGGGTGTTATTGCTGTTGTTGCCTGCCGCGTAGATATTGGCGTTGCCGGTCAGGGTAACGTTTTCAACGTGGGTTGAGGCGGTATAAGAAACGCTGCTGATCACGGTATCATTGCCTTCGCCGCTATTCTCAACGACAACATCTTTTGCGTTATCCACATAGTAAGTATCGTCTCCGATGCCGCCGCGCATCATGTCCACGCCTGCTTTGCCGTCGATGACGTCATTGCCGACGGTGCCGTTCAGCGCGTCGTTTCCTTCCGTGCCTTCAATACGTTCTCCTGCATTGTCGCGTATTTCTACTTGCGCTTGAGTGGCTTTGATGAATTGGTTGAGGTTTAATGTGCCGTTTGCGAAAACAAACCGTTGGACAGAAGGCATATTGCTGCCTTCTTGGTATTGATTGGAAATGGTCAGGACGGATTGTGTGTGTTTCACTGCGATACGCCAGTCCTGTCCGCCTTCTGCATTGCGCACGGCGGTAACTGTCAGATCGTCTGCGCTGAGACCGTCTAAAAAGCGGATGCTGTTGCTGCCTTGGCGGTCGATTACTGTGTCTTTGCCGCTTTTTTCGCCGAACAAATAGGTATCGTTGCCTTCCCCCCCTTGCAATACGTCGTTTCCTGCCGCGCCATCCAAGATATCGTTGCCTTCATCGCCGAACAGTTGGTCGTCGCCTTCTCCCCCGTTGATGTTGTCGTGACCTGCGCCCCCGTAAACCGTATCATTGCCGCGCCCGCTATACAGGCGGTTGTTGCCGCTGTTGCCGACCAATACGTTGTCTGAATTGTTGCCCGCGCCATAAATATTATCCGAACCGGTCAAAACCAAGTTTTCGACATTGTTCGGCAAGGTGTAGCTGACATTGCTATAAACGGTATCCTGTCCTTCATTTGCCTTTTCCACAATGTTGTCTGCGGTATGGGTGGCATAATAGACATCATTGCCCTTGGTTCCTTGAAAAACCTTGGGTTCGGACGACCTTTCCAAAGATGCGGAGTGTGCGGCGGATTCTTCAGAAACGATTGCGCGAAAGACTTGTTTTGTATCCATGATATTATTTTTTCCGTGAGCTGACGGTTGCCTATCCGGGGAGATGGGATAAATAACCAGATTGGGGGGATCGTAATTTATTGATTGAATCGTTACACGCAGTCGAACTGCGTGGCTTCCTTAGACTGCTTTATCCTCAACAAGTTCTAACTCTTTCTCAAAACATTATTTAATCGGAATTTATATTTCAATTGATTAATTTGTTTATCATTTATGCCAAATTAAATTCAAACCAAGATTAAGCGTTGGGCAACGCCGTACTGCGCCAATCCAATCCGCTATAAAACAAAAAGGTCGTCTGAAAACCACTTTTCATAGTTTTCAGACGACCTTTTATTTACAACGGGAAATTACAGCGAGCGGGCGACTTCGACGATGTCGAAGCATTCCAGTTGGTCGCCTTCCATAATTTCGTTGTAGCCTTTGATCATCAAGCCGCACTCGAAGCCCATGCGGACTTCTTTGACGTCGTCTTTGTAGCGTTTCAAAGAAGACAGCTCGCCGGTGTGGATGACCACGTTGTTGCGGATGAGGCGGATATGGGAATCGCGTTTGACCACGCCGTCGGTAACCATACAGCCTGCGATGTTGCCGACTTTCGATACGCTGATGACTTGGCGGATTTCCACCGTACCGGTAACTTGCTCTTTTTCTTCCGGAGACAGCATGCCGCTCATGGCCGCTTTCACATCGTCGATGGCATCATAGATGATGTTGTAGTAGCGGATTTCCACGTCTTCATTTTCGGCCAGTTTGCGGGCGGATGCATCCGCCCGCACGTTAAAGCCGATGATGAACGCGCCCGAAGCAATCGCCAGATTGACGTCGCTTTCGGTAATGCCGCCCACGCCGCTGTGCAGGACTTGCACGCGTACTTCGTCGGTAGACAATTTTTGCAGGCTGCCCGCGAGTGCTTCGTAGGAACCCTGTACATCGGCCTTGATGATGACCGACAGGTTCTGCACTTGGCCTTCGCCCATGTTGCTGAACATGTTTTCCAGCTTGGCGGCCTGTTGCTTGGCCAGGCGCACGTCGCGGAATTTGCCTTGGCGGAAGAGGGCGATTTCGCGTGCTTTTTTCTCATCGGCCAACACGATGGCGTCTTCGCCGGCATTGGGTACATCCGACAAACCGAGGATTTCCACCGGGATGGACGGGCCGGCTTCGGTAATGGCTTTGCCGTTTTCGTCCATCATGGCACGGATTTTGCCGAAGGCTGTTCCAGCCAGCAGCATGTCGCCTTTTTTCAATGTGCCGCTTTGTACCAGCAACGTGGCTACCGCGCCGCGCCCTTTGTCCAGACGAGCTTCGACGATGATGCCTTTGGCGGGTGCTTCCACCGGTGCAGTCAGTTCCAATACTTCGGCTTCAAGCAAGACGGCTTCGAGCAATGCGTCGATATTGATGCCTTTTTTGGCCGATACATCGATAAACTGTGTAGTGCCGCCCCAATCGTCGGGAATGACTTCGTGTTGAGTCAGCTCTTGACGGATGCGTTCCGGGTTGGCGGCTTCCTTATCGATTTTGTTCACTGCAACCACAATCGGCACGCCTGCCGCTTTGGCGTGGGCAATGGCCTCTACGGTTTGCGGCATCACGCCGTCGTCGGCGGCAACCACCAGAATCACGATGTCGGTGGCTTTGGCGCCGCGTGCACGCATGGCGGTAAACGCTTCGTGACCCGGGGTATCCAAGAAGGTAATCACGCCGCGCGGGGTTTCAACGTGGTATGCACCGATGT
>CAJZEA010000080.1:0-7209 GCA_915066515.1 uncultured Neisseria sp.
GTATGTTGAGCGAAGGCGTGGCGCAGCCGTCGTTGTTTGAACGGCTGTTTTGCAACATCTTTGCCGAACCCGAAGCCGTGAAAATCGAATTGTTCCGCTATCCGGAAAACACGGGGCTGTGCCTGTTTGGCGACAGCAGTTTCTGCCTGCAAGCCTCGGCCAAACTATTCAGCGTCGGCGTTAATATCTCGCACGATATGTTTGCCGTCGTCCATCTGCAAACCGACCGTTGGCACGCGTTTAAAAATACCTTTCATCATGACGCGCCCAAACTGCAAGGCCAAATGCGGATTATCGAGGGCAACCAAACCCAAAGATTGCTGTTCAACCGACTGTGCATCAATCAAGCCCATGAAGCCGTGTTCGGCCAAAGCCCGAATATCAAAGATTATTTAGAGGCCGTCTGAAACCCCTAACCAGAAGAAAGCATATGAAAATCACGCCAATCCAAGCCCTAAACGACAACTACATCTGGATGATTCAAGAAGGCAACTATGCCGCCTGCGTCGATCCGTCCGATGCCACGCCCGTTTTGAAATTTCTCGTCCACAACCGTCTGATGCTGGCGCAAACATGGATTACCCATCCGCACCCCGACCATACCGGCGGCGCAAAAAGCCTGTTCCACGGCTTTTTAGAATCCCCGATCTATGGCGAAAGCGACATCGACGTAGCGACGCATACCGTTACCGCAGGTACGCAATTCCCGTTTGGCGAAGGCTTGGTTACCGTTTGGGCAACCCCCGGCCATACCGACCGCCACATCAGCTATCTGCTGGAAAATTCAGACGGCCTGCACGTTTTCTGCGGTGATACCTTGTTCTCCGCCGGTTGCGGCCGCGTATTTACCGGCACAATCGAGCAGCTTTACGACAGTTTCCACCGATTCAACCAACTGCCCGAAGAAACGCTGTTTTATCCGGCGCACGAATACACCGCCTCCAATCTGCGCTTTGCCCAGCATATCGAGCCGGACAATGCCGATATTCAGACGGCCTTGGCCGCAGCCGACCACACGCCGACACTGCCTGTCAGCCTGGCGCACGAACGCAAAGTCAATCCATTTTTCCGCGTACACCTGCCCCAAGTTCAGGCACGCGCCGAAGAATTGAGCGGACGAAAGTTAAACAGCGAACTCGAAGTCTTCGCTGCCTTGCGTGAATTAAAAAATCAATTTTAATTGGGCTTAGTTCCTAAAAAATAAGGCCGTCTGAACAATATCTGTTCAGACGGCCTTTATTATTTAGGGATTATTCCCATTCAATCGTGGCAGGCGGTTTGCCGCTGACATCGTAAACCACGCGGTTGATGCCTTTGACTTCGTTGATGATGCGGTTGGACACGCGGCCGAGCAGTGAGTACGGCAGTTCTGCCCAGTGTGCGGTCATGAAGTCGCTGGTGATGACTGCGCGCAGCGCGACGACGTAATCATAAGTGCGCCCGTCGCCCATTACGCCGACGGATTTTACGGGCAGGAACACGGCGAAGGCTTGGCTGGTCAAATCGTACCAAGATGTGCCGTTTTCGTCGGTGGTATTGCGCAATTCTTGGATGAAAATGTCGTCTGCCTGACGCAGCAAGTCGGCGTATTCTTTTTTCACTTCGCCCAAGATACGCACGCCCAAACCGGGGCCAGGGAACGGATGGCGGTACACCATTTCGCGCGGCAAGCCCAAAGCGACGCCCAGTTCGCGCACTTCGTCTTTGAACAAGTCGCGTAACGGCTCAAGCAGCTTGAGCTTCATGTTTTCAGGCAGGCCGCCGACGTTATGATGCGATTTGATGGCGTGGGCTTTTTTGGTTTTCGCACCTGCGGATTCGATTACGTCGGGGTAAATCGTGCCTTGCGCCAGCCATTTGGCGCTAGTGAGTTTTTTCTCTTCAGCATCAAATACTTCGATAAATTCCGCGCCGATGATTTTGCGTTTTTTCTCAGGATCGGTAACGCCGGCGAGTTTTGCCATGAATTGCTCTTCGGCATCGACATGAATCACTTTCACGCCCAAGTTGCGGGCGAACATATCCATCACCATTTTGCCTTCGTTCAAGCGCAAGAGACCGTGATCGACGAACACGCAAGTCAGTTGGTCACCGATGGCGCGGTGAATCAGCGCGGCGGCTACGGAAGAGTCCACACCGCCCGACAGACCTAAAATCACTTCGTCGCTGCCGACCTGTTCGCGGATTTTGGCGACGGCTTCTTCGATGTAGTTCGGCATCGTCCAGCTAGGTTGCGCGCCGCAGATGTCCAAGACAAAGCGGTTCAACAGGGCGCGGCCTTGTTTGGTGTGGGTCACTTCGGGGTGGAATTGGATGCCATAGAATTGTTTTTCGACGTTTTCCATCATGGCAATCGGGCATGACGGGGTATCGCCGATGACGGCAAAGCCGTTGGGCAGTTTGGATACTTTGTCGCCGTGGCTCATCCATACGTCCAGCGTATTGGGCGCGTCGTCGTAAATATCGCGGGTCAGTTCGCTGTCTATGGTTTTGACTTGCGCGTAACCGAATTCGCGCTGGTTGCCGGGCTGTACTTCGCCGCCCAAGTGGTGCGCCATAAACTGCATTCCATAGCAGATACCCAAAACCGGAATACCCAAATCGAAGATGCCGGTATCGGCTTGATAGTCGGATTCGTAAACGGAATTGGGGCCGCCGGAAAGGATGATGCCTTTCGGATTGAAGGCTTTGATTTCGTCCAAAGGCATGTCGAAAGAATGCAGCTCGCAGTAAACATGGGCTTCGCGCACGCGGCGGGCGATAAGCTGGGTAACTTGCGAACCGAAGTCGAGGATGAGGATTTTGTCTTGGGTCATGGCGGGAACTTTGCAGAGTGATAGGGAACGGTCTGACTGTTTCAAAACGGGATTCCGATAACAAAACAGGTCGTCTGAAAACGGCGGATTATACCATTTTCAGACGACCTTTGCAGGGAGGGGGCTTAGTTATCCTGCTGTTTATGCTGCTTATAAGGCACCATATCGCTGCGCGAAAGCAGCAGCAGGCAGCCCAGCACCATCATTCCCAAAGCAACCAGCGGCGAATAACCGAGCCAATATTGATTGTGCAGATATACCGCCGCGCCGATATACACCAGCAGCGGGCCGGAAACGATAGATTGCTTGTTGACACCGTCCATCACCAAAACCGCAATCCCCGCCAGCACCATACCGGCGGACACGATGGTCGAAGTTGCGGGCAGGATGTCCGTCGTTTTCAAAAACCAAACGGCACCGAAGATAATCAAAAACAGCGGCAGGAAAAGCGAAGAGCGGGACATGGCGTTACTCCGTAAAATTTCAGACGACCCTGATTATTGGGTCGCAGGGGTCGTCTGAAAAGCCTGAAGAAAGCAATCTTGGGTATGTTTTTGCAAACATAGGGCTTGATGTGTAAACGGCGGGCACAAGTTTGCAGCGGCATCAGCGCCCGGCGTTCCATTCAAGCTGTTATCAGCCTCAGTGTACATTTTTCATCAAACGTTGTTTTTCGCGTTTCCAGTCGGCTTCTTTCAGGCTTTGGCGTTTATCGTGTTGTTTTTTACCCTTCGCCAAACCGATTTCCATTTTGATTTTGCCGCGTGTGAAGTGCAGGTTCAACGGGACGATGGTGTAACCCGCACGCTCGGTTTTACCGATGAGCTTGTTGATTTCGGATTGCTTGAGCAAAAGCTTGCGCGGACGGACGGGGTCGGGTTTGACATGCGTCGAGGCAGTCGGCAGCGCGGTAATATGGCAGCCGACCAAATAAAAAGCGTCTTTTTTCCAGTAGATATAGCTTTCTTTCAGCTGCACCCGCCCTGCGCGGATGGCTTTGACTTCCCAACCTTCCAATACCAGGCCGGCTTCGAGTTGGTCTTCGATAAAGAAGTCGTGAAAGGCTTTTTTATTATTGGCAATACTCATTATTTTGATTCTTCTATACTTTTCAGACGAGCTATTTTATCAGCGCGTCCTAGAAATGAAAATGTTTGAATGTGAATGGATGCGATAAACCTTGTGCAGCCCTGTCCTCAAAATCAAATGCCCGACATTTCATCCACAAGCTTGCCTGAATACCATTTGGCTTTATCCTTTATTTCTTTCCATCAACAAAAACAACATCACCGAATTCAATATCAAGATGTCGTCGTTCAAACTCGCTTGGGCTTCTTTGTGCAGGCTGAATTTCCCTTCCCATAATGCCCTCAATTTCTTCAAACGGTACACCAAAGTATCGTCGGGTCGGGTAATCAAATAAGTCGGATTGAAAAAAAGACCCGTCAACGAACCCAAATAAGGAATCTGCCCTGCCATTTTGTCCCATACTGTCACCCACGGATTTTTTTCACGGATATGGAAAAGCAGCTGATCTTCCGCATCCGTCACCTGATAGCTGGTGCGCCAAAGCGACCCGACGCCATCATGCACCACTTTCCCCAAAACCTTGCCAGAAGCATCTTGGATGATATAGGTCGCACCAAAATCAATAATCTGTTCCGAATGAATGGTGAATACGGGCGCATCCTGATTGCGGTTAGGGAAAACATTAATCCACTCTTTGAGTTTAAACATTTTCTGCCGCGTATAAGCGATTTCGTTACCCGCTTCGTCTTTGACAAAAAAATCATTGGCAATGGATAAAAGTTTGAAATTGAAATAAAGCGGAAAGCGCAGACTTTTGGTTTCATGAGAAGCGCTCATGCTTTCATACATTTTTATATAATCAATCATCAGATTTTTCCTTGCCGTTTTATAGTGGATTAACTTTAAACCAGTACGGCGTTACCTCGCCTTGTCCTGATTTAAAGTTAATCCACTATATTTTACTACACTATGACGGTATGGTTCGGCATCTGCTTTAAGCCGGGAATGCCTGGGGTATGGTTGGTTTGCAAAAAGGTCGTCTGAAACTTTTCAGACGACCTTTGGCGATAAACGGATTTATTGGGTGCTGATAATTCGGTTGATCTGCCATTCAAGAAACGGCGTATATGCCGAGGCGCGGCGGATAATAGCTTGGTCTTCGTTATCCGGTGTGCTTGGGCGGCTTTCGGCGGTTTGGATGTTTTTGTTGTCCCATTTGTGGAATGCTTTGCTGTGTTGATGATAGAAACCGCGTTCGGTAATGATGACTTCGGGGTTGTAGCCGTAGCCGCACCATGCGGAATCGGGTTGCGGGGCGGTGAGGTTGCAGCCGGTTTGGTAGTAGCGCGATTTGGACAGGCTTAAGTTGTAGAGGGTCGGCAGGATGTCTTTGTGCGAACCTGCGCGTTCGGGATGGTATTCGGCGCTGCCGCGGTAGGCTTGCGGGACGTAAAGGTAGAAGGGGACGCTGTGGCCGAGTGCGGCATCGGCGGATTCGGGATAGCCGATGGCGCGCATATTGTGGTCGCCGGTGGCGGCGATAATGGTGTCGGGCGCGATGGTTTTCACTTTGCCGATAAAGCGGCCGAGTTGGTCGTTGCTGTATCGGAAGGTGTTGAAAATTTCATTCAACTCTTTGCCTGAGGCGAGGTTGGCAAGGCGTTTTTGCTCTTGTTCGTCCAAACGGAAGTTTTTCGCCTGATGCGGCGCGGGCAGGCGGTAGGGCGGGTGGTTGGTCACGGACATCATCATGATGAATACGGGCGTGCCGCTTTTTTCGGCGCGCGCGAGTTCTTCTTCGGCATAACGGAACATGAATTCGTCGGGCACGCCCCATGTGTCGAATTTTGCTTCGGGATAGTGGGTTTTGAGGGTGTTTTCATCGATGATTTCGTTGACGCCCAAGTGCCGCAGGAAGGTGTCGAAATCGCGCCAGCCGCCGTTGCCCGCCGTAATATAGACGACGCGGTAGCCGGCATCGAGATAGGGTTTGAACATGTTGCCTGGGAAGGTTTTGTTTTTGGCAAGGGATTGGCTGAGGTTGAGGCGCGGGCTGCGGACGAAGAAGCGGTGCAGGGTGTCGCTGGTGCCGTCTCCCTCGGAAACGAATTTGCGGTATACCCAGTCTTGCTGCCAGTGTTTGCCCAGTTCGCCCAAGAGGTCCCGTTCGGGATTGTCCATGTTCAAGAGATGCGCGCTCATGCTTTCCATGACGGTGAGAACGACGTTGGGACGGTGTTTTTCGACGGCGGCGTTTGCGGCGGTTTGGGCAAAGAGCTGCGTCAAGTCAGCGTCGGTTTTTTTATCGAGCAGGGTGCTGATGAGCCGGCTGCCGTCTTCGTCAGAGACGGGATGGAAGTCGTTGCTGTTGCGGTATTCGTTGACTGCCCAGCTTAGGGAGGTCAGGGCGTTGGGAACGAGTTTGTTGATTTGCGGTGCGGCGGAAATCTGCATGGCGGTCTGACGCAGGGGGAATTTGCCGAACGAGCCGCGTATGCCTGCGGCAAGCGCGAGGACGGGTAAGAGGACGGCGACAATCCAAGCGGTTTTCCCCCATGAGGTCGTCTGAAAGCGGGTGCGGCGGCGGATGAGGCTGAAGATTTTGCCGAAAACGAAAGCTGCGGCAATCAAGGCGACAAGACAGGGGATGACGGGATAGTCCGACCAGACGGTTTTCAGGACAGCGCGGGTATCTTCGTCCGCCAGTCCGAAGACGAAGACGTCAAATTGACGGTCGTAAACGCTGTAATAGAACCAGTTGCCCAGTGCGGCGGAGAAGGCGGTCAGGAAAAGGACGGTTGCGACGGTAGGCAGGAGGCGTAGGGTAAAGGCGGCGGTTTTCTGTGTAGCCAGTCCGAACAGCCCGATCAGGAAGGGGAAGGCGGCGGCAACGGAGGCGATTTTGATGTCGAACAACAGCCCTTTGACAAACAAAGCCCCCAAATCGCCCGCGTAACGGCTGCGGATGTCGTCTGAAACGAAATAGTGCAGCATGAAGAAACGTTCGGCGGAGAAAACGGCGACGATGGATGCCCATAAAATCAGGCAGATGAGGATGGTTTTCCGATAGGCGGTAAGGCGGGTCATCATAATTGGCGGGTAAGATGGGGTGGATGTAAATTTATATCAAATTGGGTAAGGTGTAATTTTACGGTTTAGCGGTGCGGCTTTCAAGATATGGCAAAGGATTATTGGGAATAGGAGGGGTTCAGACGACGCTTTATCCGACATTTCTGCGCTACTTCATTTATGTAGGAAGGGTTGCGCCGCTGTATGGGTATTTGGATTTTTGTTAAACCGGTTTGGGCGGTTTTATAGTGGATTAAATTTAAATCAGGACAAGGCGACGAAGCCGCAGACAGTA
>CAJZEA010000081.1:0-7167 GCA_915066515.1 uncultured Neisseria sp.
GATAGTACGGCAAGGCGAGGCAACGCCGTACTGGTTTAAAGTTAATTCACTATAAATATCAAAACAGGACGACCAAGAAAGTCGTCTGAAAATTTGTCCACGCATCCGACACATTCAATCAAAGGAAAAACATGATTTATTTATTGGCAAGCATATTGTGCAGCGTGTCTGTGTCGGTATTGCTCAAATTGGCGCGTAAGAACAAAATCGACGTCGCACAGGCGGTGGCGGTGAACTACATCGTCGCAGTAGCGCTGACGGCTTGGGTGTTGAAACCCGATTTGAGCAACCCGAAAGCCTTTTTGCCGACTTGGTGGCTGTTTGGCGCGCTGGGCGTGCTGCTACCTTCGGTGTTTGTGATTATGGGCAAGGCGGTTGATGCGGTGGGTATCGTCAAGTCCGATGCGGCGCAACGTTTGTCTTTGATTTTGCCGATTATTTCTGCGTTCGTCATTTTTGGCGAAGCGTTGACCGAAGGCAGGCTGATAGGCATCGTTTTGGCGTTTGTGGCTTTGTTCTGCCTGTTGTGGAAAGCCGACGGCGGCAAGAAATCGGGCGGATTGGGTACGCAAATCACGCTGCTTGCGGGCGTTTGGGCGGGCTACGGCATCATCGACATCCTCTTCAAACAGCTTGCCAAAAGTGGTACGGCGTTTTCAGGCAACCTCTTGGTCGCCTTCAGCCTCGCCGGTATTTTGATGTTCGGCTACCTTTTCTCCCAATCGACCAAATGGACGAAAGAAGGCATTATCGGTGGCATCGTTTTGGGCGGTTTGAACTTTGCCAACATCGTTACCTACATCACCGCCCACCAAATGATGAAAGAAAACCCGACGCTGGTCTTCGCAGGGATGAACATCGGCGTCATCGTCTTGGGAACGCTGGTCGGCGCGATGGCGTTTAAAGAAAAAATCAGCAGCATCAACGCCGCAGGCATCAGCGTCGCCGTCTGCGCCATCGCCTGTTTGTTTTACTGGCCGCAAATACGGGGACTGGTCGGGATGTAAGCATGTAAAAGGTCGTCTGAAAAAGGTTTCAGACGACCTTTTACCTTTTGGGTGGGAGTGTTTTTCCTGCTTTGATAACAACGGCGCATTTGCAGCTAGACAACCCATGCAAAACGGTCTAATGTTCCGCCTGCATATGCACATTACTTGATAAACCAACGAATGAGAAGGTAAGAGAAATGACTGTCCGTATCGAACACGATTTGCTGGGCGACCGCGAAATCCCCGCCGAGGCGTATTGGGGCATCCATACTTTGCGCGCGGTGGAAAACTTTAAAATTTCCAATCAAAAAATTTCCGACGTGCCGCAGTTTGTCCGCAGCATGGTGATGGTGAAAAAAGCGACCGCGCAGGCAAACGGCGAACTGGGTGCGGTGAAACCCGAAATCGCTGCCGCCATTGAAAAGGCTTGCGACGAAGTGTTGCTCAAAGGCCGCTGCCTCGACCAATTCCCGTCCGACGTGTATCAGGGCGGTGCGGGAACTTCGGTCAACATGAACACCAACGAAGTCATCGCCAACCTTGCTTTGGAAATATTGGGCTACGAAAAAGGCCGTTACGACATCGTCAATCCGATGGACCATGTGAACGCCAGCCAGTCCACCAACGACGCGTATCCGACCGGCTTCAGGCTGGCGGTGTATTACAGCGTCGGCAGCCTGCTGGAAAAACTGGCGTTGCTGAAAGACGCGTTTGCCGCCAAAGCCGATGAGTTTAAAGATGTTTTGAAAATGGGGCGCACCCAGCTTCAAGATGCCGTGCCGATGACGGCGGGGCAGGAGTTTCAGTCTTTCCAAGTGTTGCTGGAAGAAGAGATTTTGAATCTGAACCGCACGCGCGCCCTGTTGTTGGAAGTCAACTTGGGCGCAACCGCCATCGGCACGGGCGTGAACACGCCCAAAGGCTACGCGGCTTTGGCGGTGAAAAAATTGTCCGAAGTCAGCGGCTTGGATTGCAAACTGACCGAAAACCTGATTGAAGCGACTTCCGACTGCGGCGCGTATGTGATGGTACACGGCGCATTGAAACGCACGGCGGTGAAATTATCGAAAATCTGTAACGACTTGCGCCTCTTGTCGTCCGGCCCGCGCGCCGGTTTGAAAGAGATTAACCTGCCGGAAATGCAGGCAGGTTCGTCAATTATGCCCGCCAAAGTCAACCCCGTGATTCCCGAAGTGGTCAACCAAGTCTGCTTCAAAGTCATCGGCAACGACACCACCATCACCTTCGCCGCCGAAGCGGGGCAGTTGCAATTAAACGTGATGGAGCCGGTCATCGCGCAATGTATGTTTGAAACCATCTCCCTCTTGGGCAACGCTGCGGTAAACCTCGCCGAAAAATGCGTCAAAGGCATTACCGTCAACCGCGAAATCTGCGAACGTTATGTGTTCAACTCCATCGGCTTGGTCACTTACCTGAACCCGTATATCGGCCATGAAAACGGCGATTTGGTCGGCAAAATCTGCGCCCAAACCGGCAAAGGCGTGCGTGAAGTCGTACTCGAACGCGGCCTCTTGAGCGAAGCGGAACTCGACCGCATCCTGTCGCCCGAAAACCTGATGAACCCACATTTGTAAGGTAGGGCATAAAGAAAAGGTCGTCTGAAAACGGAATTCTCGTTTCAGACGACCTTTTCCATCGGCATGAAGAAAACCTGCCGCCCCTTTCTATTTCAACATCAAAATCGCAGCCACCGCCGCAGCCGCGACTACTAAGGCAGCAATCAGTTTGGCGGCGGAAGCAAATTTCAAGGCAACGGTTTGCCCCTCGATATACTTGTAGCCGCTGATCATCGGGCGGATCAAATCTTTTTTCTTCAAAAACTTATACGCCAAGACCGTAACGATGTGTAGTCCCGCCAATGCCGCCAGCAGGTTGAAGAAATTGACGTGGATTTTGCGCATCAGGCTGCCCGTGTCCGAGCTGACCAGATGGTTCAGATAGCCGCTGTCGGTAAACGTGTTTTCATCGGCGGCAAACAAGCCCGTCGTCGCTTGCAGCAAAACCGCCGCAATCAGCGCAATGACCATCAGCGCGCCCAAAGGGTTGTGTCCGGGCTGTTCGTTTTCCGTCAGGCTGCCTTGCAGGTAGCGGCGGATGGACGACGGACCGCGCACGAATTGCGAAAACCGCGCCGTATCGCTGCCCCACAAGCCCCAACACAGGCGGAAGACAATCAGCCCCGCCACCAGCAGCCCGCAGCGCAAGTGCCAAACCAGCATCCCGCCGCCAGCCTGCGCGCTGTACCACATAAATCCGGCCGACAAGACCAAGAGCCAGTGAAACAGGCGCGTCGGCAAATCCCAGACTTTGACTTTTTGTTTCATTAAATATTCCTTGTTGTGCGGTTGTAGTGTTCCTATACGGGGCGGTAGAATCGTGAAAACAACAGTCGATATAGTGGATTAACTTTAAACCAGTACGGCGTTGCCTCGCCTTGCCGTACTATCTGTACTGTCTTCGGCTTCGTCGCCTTGTCCTGATTTAAATTTAATCCACTATAAAAGACATCCTCTTTTCGCCACGCATCCGCTATTTTATCCCAAACTCAGGCAGATTGATGATGAACCCGTCCTATACGCTCCCCGATACGCCCGATTTTTTTCAGACGACCTCGCAATTTCCCGATGTATTCACCCCGCGTCAGGCGGAGTCGCACAAAGGAACATACGGCACGCTCGCCGTCGTCGGCGGCGCATCGGGCATGAGCGGAGCCGTTGTTCTCGCTTCCACCGCCGCGATTTATCAAGGCAGCGGCAAAGTGTGGGCGGGCTTCAATCAAACCGCCTTACCCTTCGCCGTCATCCCCGAACGCCCCGAAATCATGCTGGCGACTGCCGAAGACCTGCTGAAACGCAAGGACATCAGCGCATGGACGGTCGGCTGCGGCATGGGTTTGGACGAAACCGCCAGCCAAATCTTAAATACCGTGTTGACGCAAAATCAGGACGCACCGCTGCTGCTCGATGCCGATGCACTGACTTTGCTGGCAAGGTCGAATCCCGAAACCCGCGAAGCTGCACAAAAACGCAGCAATCTGGTTCTGACCCCGCATCCCGCCGAAGCCGCCCGCCTGCCCGGTACATCCACCCAAGCCGTCCAGCAAGACAGAATGTCCGCCGTCCAAACCATCAGCGCAACATTCCAAGCCGTAACCGTCCTAAAAGGACACCGCACACTGGTCGCCGCGCCCGATGGCACGGTCTATACCAACCCAAGCGGCAACGCCGGACTTGCCACCGCAGGCAGCGGCGACGTTTTAAGCGGCATCATCGGCAGCCTGCTCGCTCAAGGCATCCCGCCGTTCCAAGCCGCTTGCGCCGGCGTATGGCTGCACGGCGCAGCGGCGGATGTTATCAAACACTCGACAGGCGTGGAAGCCGGTATGCTGGCAGGCGAAATCGCACCTACCGCCAGATGGTTGAGGAATCGGCTGATGATCGAGAACACAAAAGTTTAAAGAAAGAGGTCGTCTGAAAACGGAGATACAGCTCCTAAGCCGTTTTCAGACGACCCTTTGCAAATGTTCAATATCTGTGTTGGAATCCAAAAGCTTTTTGATGTTTCCTATGCAGATACTCCGGATAGATTGAAAAGGTAAACTATGCAGTCCAAATTTTTTAACCATCAAGGTGCAAGCCTGCACTACCAAATCGGCGGTAAGGAAGCCGCCTCCGTCATGGTCTTGCTTCACGGCGGTTTCGGCTCGATTGCCGACTTTGAACCGTTGCTGCCGCGCCTGTTGCAACACTACCGCGTGATTGCCGTCGATACGCGCGGACACGGACGCTCCACGCTTGGCACTACCGCATTGACCTATGCTCAAGCAGCCGATGATGTGCGCCAAATCCTGCGCAACGAAAGCGTGGGAAAATACAGCCTGTTCGGATTTAGTGACGGCGGAATAACGGCTTACCGTCTTGGCGCGGAAGATGAAAATGTTGAGAAAATCATCACGGTAGGTGCAGAGTGGCATCAAAAACACTTGAATCGCGTACGGTCGATGTTTGAAGCGCTGAACCTTAATATTGTAAAAGAAAAACTGTCGGAACAGCTTGCCGCTTATCAGGCAGCCAATCCCGAACCCGATGCCGAAAAATGGATTGCAGCATTGAAAGCCATGTGGCTGGACGAAAGCGCAAGCGGTTATCCCAACGAAAGCGTCCGTGAAATCACAGCTAATGTCTTGGCAATACGCGGAGAAGCCGATTTTCTGCTTGCCTTCGATGATTGGGCAGAACTGAAAACCGAATTGCCCGATGTGCATCTGATGAATGTGCCGTTTGCAGCCCATGAAGCGATTAAAGAGCAGCCCGAAATCATTTGGGCGGCAGTACAGGCGTTTCAGGCATTGTAAAAGTCCGTATTGGATAAAGAGGTCGTCTGAAAACGGCTTTGGCAGGTTCGCCGAAATTGGTTTTCAGACGACCTCCCCATCCGTTTGAAATCCTCCTTCGTCCCGATTAAACTGCCGACTTGCTCTTTTACCATCATCCTTATTTTATCCATCACACACCATGTCCAAACCGCTCATCATCCGTTGGCTTGCCGTCTGCCTGATACCCTTGGCGACGCTTGCTGTTTTCACCGTCAATCCGCCTGAAGACGCGGCGCAACACTTAATCAACGGCATCATCCTTGCCTGCGAAGCGACGTTTCTGTTCAAATTCGTCCTTTTCGACACCATCAAGCATCATCTTAAGCAAGAGTTTGATTTGAAACGTCAAACCATGCTGCTGTTTATTCCAATCGTTTTGCTGATTGTGTATTTGTTCCACTATTTCGGCGCGTTTTAGTTTTGAAAAGGTCGTCTGAAACCGATTTCAGACGACCTCGAGTCTTTTATGAATACACACGCTTTTCCTGTTTGTTGGATTTTTTGCAACGTCATCGACAATTTCGGCGACATCGGCGTTTCCTTGCGGCTTGCCCGTGTTTTGCACCGTGAACTTGGTTGGCAGGTGCATTTGTGGACGGATGATGTTTCCGCCTTGCGTGCGCTTTGTCCCGATTTGCCCGACGTTCCATGCGTTCATCAGGATATTTATGTCCGCACTTGGCATTTTGACGCGGCAGACATTGATGCTGCGCCCGTTCCCGATGTCGTCATCGAAACTTTTGCCTGCGACCTGCCTGAAAATGTGTTGCACATCATCCGCCAAAACAAGCCGCTTTGGCTGAATTGGGAGTATTTGAGCGCGGAAGAAAGCAATGAAAGGCTGCACCTGATGCCTTCGCCGCAAGAGGGCGTTCAAAAATATTTTTGGTTTATGGGTTTCAGCGAAAAAAGCGGCGGGTTGATACGCGAACGCGATTACCGCGATGCCGTCCGTTTCGATACCGAAGCCTTGCGAGAGCGGCTGATGTTGCCCGAAAAAAACGCGCCCGAATGGCTGCTTTTCGGTTATCGGAGCGATGTTTGGGCAAAATGGCTGGACATGTGGCAACAGGCAGACAGCCCGATAACCCTGCTGCTGGCGGGTACGCAAATCATCGACAGCCTCAAACAAAGCGGCGCCATTCCACAAAACGCCCTGCAAAACGACGGCGATGTTTTTCAGACGACCTCAGTCCGCCTCGTCAAAATCCCTTTCGTGCCGCAACAGGATTTCGACAAACTGCTGCACCTTGCCGACTGCGCCGTGATACGCGGCGAAGACAGTTTCGTCCGCGTCCAGCTTGCCGGCAAACCTTTCTTTTGGCACATCTACCCGCAAGACGAGCATGTCCATCTCGACAAACTCCACGCCTTTTGGGATAAGGCACACGGCTTCTACACGCCCGAAACCGCCTCGGCACACCGCCGCCTTTCAGACGACCTCAACGGCGGAGAGGAATTATCCGCCACCCGGCGCCTAGAATGTTGGCAAATCCTGCAACAACACCAAAACGACTGGCGGCAAGGTGCGGAGGACTGGAGCCGTTATCTTTTCGAGCAGCCTTCCGCTCCCGAAAAACTCGCCGCCTTTATTTCAAAGCTTAAAAAAATACGCTAAAATAGCGTGTTTATTTACAACCGATTTGATTGGACAATACATGAAAACAGCACAAGAACTGCGCGCCGGCAACGTATTCATGGTCGGCAACGATCCTATGGTCGTTCAAAAAACCGAATACATCAAAGGCGGCCGCTCTTCCGCCAAAGTCAGCATGAAACTGA
>CAJZEA010000082.1:0-7145 GCA_915066515.1 uncultured Neisseria sp.
GGACAAGGCGACGAAGCCGCAGACAGTACAGATAGTACGGCAAGGCGAGGCAACGTCGTACTGGTTTAAAGTTAATCCACTATAACCATCGGATTTTAATGATAATTGGAAGAAAGCTTGCATTGAAGGCGGGGGCGGTTTGTTATATAGTGAAATAAAAAAACAGACCGGATGACGGAATCGGGGCGTTTTGCGTGCTTGATAAAATAACGGTTGGTTGGCATTTGTATCGGCTCGGCTTGGGATGAGACGTTGGTTTGCGACGGCAGCGTCCGCAGGCGGTCTGATATTTCAGAAGATTTTTGTTTCATTTGAGTCTTGGATATTTGTCCTATGACAACAATACAGGCAGATGAGGTGAAGATAATGAACGGTGTAACCAGTGCGCAATTTATTTCCGCAGGCATTCATTTTTATCCCAGATGCGGCTACAAGCGGCTGTCGGAGCAGGCGATCGCGGAGCATTTGAATTCGAATTTGGAAACGTTCAACAGGATGTTTGCCGACAAAGACGAATTCGTGAAGGCGATGTTGATTGAGTACAGCAATCGGGCTTTGGGGCGGGTGTCGTTCGATTTTGCCCAAAATATCGAAGATACGGAGCGGCTGTATCAGATTGTCTGGCGGCTGGCGGTGACGATACGCGAGCATTTGGCATGGATACACAGGATGCTGCTGGACAGCGAAGAAGGCGTGGATTTGATTACCAAAGCGTTGAAAAAGCAGCATAAGATGCTTGCCTGCGGGATGATTCGGCATATTAAGGCGTGCAACAGCAGGGAAGATGTGCCGGAACTGGCTCTGTTTAATCAGTTTGAGTTTCTCAACGGTGCGGTCATCTCGCCGATGATTATGAACACGCGCTACCGTATGTTGGGGATTCTGACCGATGAGATGAATGGGCGGCATGAGGATTTGCTGACCGATTCGTCCATCCACCAAAGGATAGATTGGGCGTTTGCCGCGCTGTTTCCGCAATACCGCTCTAAGGCGCGTCCGTTTTGACGATTAAGGTGTAACGCAACATGAAAAAAGCTGTTATTGCTTCTCTTGCCGTCGCGCTGGCTGCGGGCGGTGTGTGGTATGTCCTTCAAAACCAAAAAGAAACCCTACCGGCATGGATTGCGCAATCCAACGGGCGGCTGGAGCTGAACCGCATCGATGTCGCCAGCCTGTATCCGGGGCGGGTGAAGGCGGTATTGGTGGAAGAGGGCGCAGATGTGAAAGAGGGCGATATTCTGGCGGAACTGTCGTCTGAAACCAGCAACAGCCGTTTGGAAGAAGCGCGGGCGGCGGAATTGCGGCAAGAAGAGGCAGTCGGGCGCGCCAAAGCCGCCGAAGCGCAGATGAAACAGACGGTTGCGCGCGCGCAGGCAAATGTGGACGCGAACAGGCAGCAGCTGCGAGTGGCGAAAATGGAGCTGGACAATGCGCGTAAATTGCTTGCCGACCAGCTGGTGTCGCAATCGGAAGTCACCAAGCGTCAGGCGGATTATGAGCGTGCTGTTGCGGCGGTCAAAGCAGCCGAAGCGGCGCGGGACGAAGCGCGGGCGACGGTGGCGCAAAGTGCCGCCGCACAAGCGGAAGCGCGCGCTGGTGTGGAACAGGCGAGGGCGGCAGTCAAATCGGCCACATCCGCCAACGATGATATGAATATCCGCGCGCCGATAACCGGCAGGGTGGAATACACCATTGCGGAAGCGGGCAACGTGGTCGCGGCGGGTTCGAAAGTGGTCAGCCTGCTTGATCCTGCCGATGTTTCGATGAATATTTTCCTGCCGACCGACAGCATGAGTCGTCTGAAAGTCAATGACGATGCGCGTATCCGTTTGGACGGCATTGACGCGGTGTTTCCCGCCAAAATCAAATTTATCGCGACGGACGCGCAATTTACGCCCAAGTCGGTGGAAACGGTCGATGAACGTGCGAAGCTGATGTTTAAAGTGAAATTGCAAGTGCCGCGCGAAACGGCGGTGAAATACAACCGCCTGCTGAAAGGCGGGCTGACGGGCAATGGTTTCGTAAAAACCGACGCTAAGGCGGCTTGGCCTGCCGAGTTGGCGGTGAGGTTGCCGAATTAATAACGCTCAAATTCGGACGGCCTCAAGTTAAAACAAAGGGTTATGGCTAAAAGAGGTCGTCTGAAAACGGGATTTTGCTTTTCAGACGACCTCTTTCCCTTCAAGCATCACCACTATAAAAAGAACATCTATCCGGAAGCGCAGCCCGAAGCGTCTCCATCAAATCAGGACAAACAAAATGAAAACCAAAACATGGCGCATTGAAGAAGGTGTGCCTTATCCGATGGGCGTGTCGCTGACTGAGGAAGGGGCGAATTTTGCGCTGTTTTCCATTCATGCCGAAAAAGTCGAGCTGTGCCTCTTTGACAAGGGAGGGGAAACCCGTTTGGAAATGCCTTCGCGGCGCGGGTCGGTGTTTTATGGTTTTGTGCCGGAGGTTAGGGTAGGGCAGCAGTATGGTTTTCGTGTTTACGGACGCGCTGATGCGCCGGGCGGCTCGTGTTTCAATCCGAATAAATTGTTGATTGACCCGTATTCCAAAAAAATCGATGGCAAACCGAGTTATCGGGACGATGAGGAAATGGCGTGGTTTCGTCCGGAAGACGGGCGGGACAATGCGGCGGTGGCGCCCAAAAGCGTGGTAGTGGGCGACGATGATTTTGATTGGGGCGACGAGCGCCGTCCGAACCATCCGTGGGGCAGGACGATAGTGTATGAAGCCCATGTGAAAGGGTTTACCAAGCAGTTCCCCGATTTGGAACACGCGGGAACGTATCAAGCGCTGACCGATCCGCGCGTGATTGATTATTTGAAAACTTTGGGCGTTACCGCCGTCGAGCTGCTGCCGGTACACCAGCATTTGGACGAATACCATCTGCAAAAAATGGGCTTGAGCAATTATTGGGGCTACAACACCTATTCCCATTTTGCCGTCGAGCCGTCTTATGCCGTCGATGCCGAACGCGCGGCGGAAGAGTTGAAGCAGGCAGTCAAAACCTTGCACCAGGAGGGCTTGGAAGTGATATTGGATGTCGTGTACAACCATACCGCCGAGCAGGATGAAAAAGGCCCGATGCTTTGCCAGCGCGGCATAGACAATGCTTTGTGGTATTGGCTGAAGCCCGACGGCAGCTATGAAAACTGGTCGGGTTGCGGCAATACGTTGAACATCGTCCGCCGCGACGTAACCCGCTGGGCGGCGGACAGCCTGCGTTATTGGGCGGAAACATTTCATGTGGACGGTTTCCGTTTCGACTTGGGAACGGTATTGGGGCGGGAACCCGATTTTCAGGCTTACGGACGTTTTTTTCAGGTGGTGTACCAAGACCCCGTGTTGGCACGCTGCAAACTGATTGTCGAGGCGTGGGACATCGGCGAAGGCGGCTATCATTTGGGCAATTTCCCGCAGCCTTTTGCCGAGTGGAACGGACGTTTCCGCGACGATATGCGCGCGTTTTGGGTGTGGGAAAGCGGCAATTTGGGCGCGTTTGCCGAACGTCTGGCGGGGTCGTCTGATATTTTCAACCACAGCGGCCGTCATCCTTCCGCCAGCATCAATTTCATCACCGCACACGATGGTTTTACGCTGCGCGATTTGGTCAGCTACAACGAAAAACACAACCATGCCAACGGCGAAGACAACCGCGACGGGCATAACGAAAACATCAGCTACAACCACGGTATTGAAGGCGAAACCCAAGATGCGGCGATTTTGGAAGACCGTTCCTACACCGTCAAAGCTTTGCTTGCCTCGCTGTTCCTTGCCAACGGCACACCCATGCTGCTGGCGGGTGACGAGTTCGGCAACAGCCAACAGGGGAACAACAACAGCTATTGTCAGGACAACCCGATTACTTGGCTGGATTGGCAGCAGGCGGACGAAGCGTTGCAAGGCTATACGCGCGATTTAATCCGCCTGCGCCAAGAAATCAAATTATTGGGCGATGATGTCTGGTGGAAACAAGAGCGCGTCCGCTGGCTCAATATCCAAGGCGAACCGATGAGCGAGCTTTGTTGGCACAACCGCGGCGCAAAGGCCATGCAGATCGTTTTAGATGATGAATGGCTGCTGTTGATCAATGCCAAGCGTAGTCAACAAATATTTAACCTGCCTCAAGGAAGTTGGCAGATTTCTTGCGTACCATCCGAGAAGTTTAATTACAATGCAGACGGCAAGCTGACAGTCGAACATATGGGTATTTGGATTTTGCAACGTAAAAATACATCGCCGAATATATGACATATGTCATTAATAAGATGTTTTTAAAAGAAACCCTATTATTTAAACTGCCTCAGTTATAATGTCGAAGATGAGTAATAAATTTACCTGCTTGACTTGCTTAACGGAACATAAAGGCATACGGCTTTTCAGACGACCTCAGACCGCCAAAAGATACAAATTCCCCGCTTCATCATCCCATCCCCAACAGAGAAAGGCTATCATGGCTAAGAAAAAACAACCCATTTCAGGTTTTGATTATGTCATGCCGAAACCGGATGCCGAAACCATCCGCAAGTCCATCGTCTATAAATTGATTTTCATTTTGGGCGTCGATCCGAAAGAGGCGACCGAACACCAATGGCTCAACGCCGCCATGCTCGCCGCGCGCGACCTGATTGCCGAAGACTTCCTGCAAACACGCCGCGCCCACATCGACAACGGCAAACGCATGGTTTACTACCTTTCCATGGAATTCCTGTTGGGACGCGCCTTCGTCAACGCTTTGATTAACGAAGGCGTGTATGCCGAATTTGAAGAGGCGTTCAAACAACTGGGTAAAGAGTTCGCCGACATCTGCGAACAAGAACAAGACCCCGGCTTGGGCAACGGCGGTTTGGGTCGTCTTGCCGCCTGCTTCCTCGACTCGCTCGCCACCTTGCGCATTCCTGCCATGGGCTACGGCATACGCTATCAATACGGTATGTTCAAACAAGAAATCGTGGACGGCCAGCAGGTCGAAAAACCCGATTTGTGGCTCGACCAAGATTTGGCATGGCAAATCGGCCGTCCGAACAAACAATACGCCGTCAGCTTCGGCGGACAGGTCATCAATATGGGTGACAAAAAAGAATGGCATCCGAGCGAAGAAATTTCCGCGATGGCATACGATGAAATCATTCCCGGCTACGGCGGCGACGTCGCCAATCCGTTGCGCCTGTGGACGGCACACGCCGGTAACCGCTTCGATTTGGCAGACTTCAACCGCGGCGATTACGCTTCCGCCGTCCGTGCGCAAAACAGCGATGAAAACATCTCGCGCGTCCTCTATCCGAACGACTCCACCGACAGCGGCCGCGAACTGCGCCTGAAACAGGAATATTTCCTTGTTTCCGCATCCGTACAAGACATCGTGGCGCGCCACAAATGCCGTTTCCCCAGCATCAAAAACCTTGCCGACAAAGTCGCCATCCACCTGAACGATACCCACCCCGTGCTGGCGATTCCCGAGCTGATGCGCATCCTGATTGACGAAGAAGGCATCGCGTGGACCGAAGCATGGAATATGTGCTGCAAGATTTTCTCTTACACCAACCACACCCTGATGAGCGAAGCCTTGGAAACTTGGCCGGTCGATTTGATGGGCCGCCTGCTGCCGCGCCATTTGGACATCATCTTTGAAATCAACGCCTACTTCCTGAACGCCCTGCGCGCCATCGGCAGCTTCGACGACGACTTCGTCCGCCGCGTGTCCATCATCGATGAGAACAACGGCCGCCGCGTTCGCATGGCATGGCTGGCGGTTATCGGTTCGCACAAAGTCAACGGCGTGGCGAAAATCCACTCCGACCTGATGACCACTTCCATCTTCGCCGACTTTGCCAAAGTGTTCCCTGAACGCTTCACCAACGTGACCAACGGCGTAACCCCGCGCCGCTGGATCAACATCGCCAACCCCGAGTTGACCCGTTTCCTCGACAAACACTTGGGCGAACAAGACTGGCGCCTGCATTTGGACAATCTGACCAAGCTCAACGAAAAAGTTGACGATGCAAGCGTACAGGCAGAATTCGGCGCAGTGAAAAAAGCCGCCAAAGAACGCCTCGCCAAATACATCGAAACCGAATTGGGCATCAAGGTCAACACGGACGCATTGTTTGACATCCAAATCAAACGCATCCACGAATACAAACGCCAGGCGTTGAATGTGATGCACATCGTCGACCGCTACAACAAAATCCTGGAAAACCCGGATTTCGACTGGCAGCCGCGCGTCTTCATCTTTGCCGGTAAAGCCGCATCCGCCTACTACATGGCGAAAAAAATCATCCGCCTGATTAACGATGTAGCGAAAACCATCAACAACGACGAACGCATCCGCGACCTGATTAAAGTCGTCTATATCCCGAATTACAGCGTCAGCCTCGCCCAAATCATCATCCCCGCCGCCGATTTGCACGAACAAATCTCATTGGCAGGCACGGAGGCATCGGGTACCAGCAACATGAAATTCGCCCTCAACGGCGCGCTCTGCATGGGTACGCTGGACGGCGCGAACGTTGAAATTCTGGAAAAAGTCGGCGCGGACAACTGCTTTATCTTCGGCAACACCGTTGAACAAGTGGAAGAACTCCGCCGCAACGGCTACGACCCGCTGGGCTACATCGAACGCGATCACGACCTGCGCCGCGTCGTCAACCAAATCAGCAGCGGCACATTCTCCCCCGAAGAGCCGAACCGCTATAACGACGTCCTGCAACCTTACGGCGATTTCTATCAACTGATGGCGGATTTCCGCAGCTACATCGACACGCAATACAAAGCAGACGAACACTACCGCAATGTTGCCGCATGGTGTAGATCCGCATTGATCAACATCGCCAATATGGGCTTCTTCTCGTCCGACCGATCCATCGCCGACTACTGCCGCGATATTTGGTACATCGAGCCGCTGACTTTGAAAGAGCTGCCTAAACACCAATTAGTTTGATATGAATGAAGCAGTAAACGAAACAGCCGATACGGGAAAGTATCGGCTGTTTTTGCTTGTATGGCTTAGTTCAAGGAGAATACTGTAAGAAAGGTCGTCTGAAAACCATTTTTCTTGGTTTTCAGACGACCTCTGTTCTCTTTTTATAGTGGATTAAATTTAAATTAGGACAAGGCGACGAAGCCGCAGACAGTAC
>CAJZEA010000083.1:0-7138 GCA_915066515.1 uncultured Neisseria sp.
TATTGGAAACGACTGCCTTGCCGGCGCACTATGCCGACTACGTCCCCGCCAAATAACGCGTTCACATCCGTTAAGGTTTCAGGATGTTTGGATAAATCTTAGGTGTTCTCTTGAGATGTCGGAATAGGGTGAAAATCTGTTGGGGTTAATTTTGCAAAGACCTCTACTTTATTTATAGGCAACCGCTTATTGATACCGAAGCAGGGATTATTCTATTGCTGCGTGTGTTCCCGTTTGGTCAATTTTTTCGAGTTTAGCGGAAACGCGGTTCCATACTTCTTCCAAAGGAATGGCTTTCAGGAGACGTTCGGGATTGTTTGTATTGATGCTGTTGGGGTGAGGAAGGTCGGTATAATCGCCCGCCCATATCACTTCGGCATTGAGTGAATAAGGATGCCATATGCCCAGCCAAGTCGCGCCGAATAGGGCGATTTGCGGTTTGTCGAGCGCGGCGGCGATGTGCATGGGAACGGAATCGACTCCGATAAACAGTTTGGCGCGGTCTATCGCCGCCGCAAGTTCGCGCAAAGTTAGGCAGCCGGACAATACCCACACTTTGCCGCCTTCCGGTATTTTCAGACGACCTAAGATGGCCTCGATCATGTCGTGTTCGATAGGGCTGGGGGAGGCGGTCAGGACGACGTTGTGTCCGTGGTTCAGCAGAAGCTGGACGAGTGCGGCGTTTTTGCCGTCTTCCCAACATTTGAACAACCAGCGCGCGCCCGGATGCAGTAAGACGTAGTTCTCGCCTTGCCAGCCTTGTTCGCGTAATTTTTGTTCCATACTGTTGCGGACATCTGGGGAGATGCTCATACGGACTTTTGCGTGGGATAGATCTTCCGGACGGATAAGCGGAGGCAGTATGCCCAGATGGGTTTCAACGATATGTTTGGTCGTGCCCATATCGGGGTTGAGAAAGTCGTGACACCAGCGCCAGGCGGCATTGTCGCGTTTGATGCAGTTGAAGCCGACGCTGCATTTTGAACAGAGTTTGGCAATGATGGCGGCACGCCATTGGTCGGAAAGGTTGAATGCCCAATCGTATTGACGGGCTTTTAACTGACGGAACAGGTCTTTTTCGTGTTTGAACTGCATCCGCACGCCTTGTTTCTTCCATTGCCGGTCAATGGTGAAAATCCGGGCGATTTGCGGATTGTCGCGGATGATGTCGACGGTTTCCTGATAAACCAGCATATCGACTTCGCACTCGGGAAAATGTTGTTTGATCGCATCGACGACCGGCGTACTGAGCAATACGTCACCATGATGGCGCAGTTTGATGACGAGGATACGGTTGGGTTGTGCAAGTGACATACGGTACTTTCAGACGACCTGGTTCAAGAATGGCTCTCAATTGTAAAACGGAACGCAAGGTTTGGAAAACTGTTTCTGTATAAACGGTTTTTAGAGCAAATGAACGCTGCCGGTTTTCTTTGATTTTCTTAAAAAATATTGATTTAGGATGGCCGGTGTATGCAAAATTTTTTGGCACTGCGGAAGATTGTTCCATTCTGAAAACGAATGTGTGCTGACTGTCTGCCTGACAGGGTTGTGGCTGGAATGGGGTCGATTCACTATAATAGCCCAAGCCGCAGGCAGGATTTGTGTTCCAAAAAGTTTTGCAGATTTCGAAGCAAATCCTAGTCCTCGGTACGTTTTCAGACGACCTTTCCTTTATCCACCGCCTTACACATCCGCCATGACACCAAATGCCCCGCTCCAACACATCACCCTTATCGGCGTCGGACTGATAGGCGGCTCTTTCGTTCTGGACCTCAAACGATTGGGACGGGTGCAAACCGTGACCGGTATTGATCTCGACCGCGACAATCTCGACCGTGCACTTGAGCGTCGGGTGATTGATAAAGCGTTTACGGAAATCAACGCCGAAAGCATCGGTCATGCCGATTTGGTGTTGATTGCCACGCCTGTTTCCACTTTGCCGACCATCTGCCAAGCCATTGCCCCGCTGCTTGCGCCGGAGGCTTATGTGTCTGATGTGGGCAGCACCAAGCGGACTGCCATCGCCGCTTTCCGCCAATATCTGCCCGAGCGGATTTCACACTGTATCGCCGCGCACCCCATTGCAGGCTCCGACCGCAGCGGTGCATTGGCGGCGCAATTCGGGTTGTATCAAGATAAAAAACTGATTATCACCACACACGGACAAGAGCGTCCCGAAGGTATCGCTTTAATAAAAAGCCTGTGGCAGGCGGTCGGCGCACAGACATTTGAAATGAGCGCAGAAGAACACGATGCCGTGTTCGCCGCCGTTTCCCATATGCCGCATTTGACGGCTTTTGCCTATGTCCACCAAATCGCCGACCATCCGGACGGACAGGAATATTTGAAATTTGCCGCCAGCGGTTTCCGAGACTTTACCCGCATCGCCTCCAGCCATCCCGCCATTTGGACGGACATCTGCCTGGACAATAAAAACAGCCTGATCAAGCTGATTGCCGGACTGCACGATCAACTTTCCAAGTTGGAACGTATCCTCGAACAAGAAAACCGCGACGCGCTATACCGTTATTTTGAAGAAGCCAAGCAAACGCGCGACGAATGGTTGGGCAGCCAATAGCGGATTGATATCCAGCCTCACCTTGCAACTGCTTCTCTCCAAAAAGCAAAAAGGTCGTCTGAAAACCTATTTTCAGACGACCTTTTGTTGATTTCAGGCAGGGTTTACCAGTAGCCCAGCACTTTCCACCAGATAATGCCGATGGTGCCGAAAATCAGGATTTCGACCACGCTCATGATGAAGCCTGCTTTCCACCATTCGGTCATGCTGACATAGTTCGAGCCGTAGATGACGGGGGACGAGCCTGAAGCATAGTGGGTCAGCGACATCATGATGCCGGTGGCGGACGCCATAATCAGGGCGAACAGCATGGGCGGTGCGTCCAACGCCAGACCTGCGCCGTAGAACGCGCCGAACATGGCGGTAACGTGTGCCGTGCCGCTGGCGAAAACGTAGTGGGCGTAGAGGTAGGCGAGTACCAAGAGAGCGCAACCGGCTTCCCAGCCCAAGCCGAGATGGGAGATGCCGCCCTGCATGGATTCGGACAGCCATGCAATCAGTCCCAATTTGTTGAGGAAGTTCGCCATCATGACCAAGGCGGCAAACCAGACGATGGTGTCCCATGCGCCTTTTTCTTTCAGCGCGTCGTCCCAAGTCAGTACTCCGGTCAAGAGACACAGGGAGAGGCCGAGGAAGGTGGTGGCGGTGGCATCGACTTTCACGCCGAACAGCATTTCGGGAACGCCTGCCCACAGAAGCAGCAGAATCACGAAAATGCCGAGCATGATTTTTTCGTCGCGCTTCATCGCGCCCATTTCTTTCAGTTTTTCTTTGGCAAGTGCGGTCGCGTTAGGCGTTTGTTTGATTTCGGGCGGATACAGGAAATACAGCACCAGCGGCATCAGGAACATGGCGATCAGGCCGGGTACGACCATGGCGGCGAACCATGTGCCCCAAGAGAGGTGGATTTCCGAATTGGTGGCTTTAGCAACCAATTCGACGACCAGCGGGTTGGGCGCGGTCGCGGTAATGAAGATGCAGCAGGTGATGATGTTGGCGTGGTAGTTGACCAGCGCGAGGTATTTACCGATTTTGCCCTCAGTGCCTTTTTCGGGGTCGGAATCGAAACTCAGGGCGATGGAACGCATAATCGGATGCACAATCGCACCGCCGCGCGCGGTGTTGCTCGGCGTAACCGGACCGATGACCAAGTCCGCCAAAGCCAAGCTGTAACCTACGCCCAGCGTGCGTTTGCCGAAAAGGGAAATCAGAAGGTAGCCGATCCGCATCCCCAAGCCGGTTTTCAACAAACCGCGCGAGATGATGATGGCGATACCGATCATCCAGATTAACGAGTTGTTGAGGCTGCTCAGAGCGTCTTTGGTTGCGTCGGCGGCTTTTTCGTTGGTAACGCCAGTCAGCGCGACCAAGGTAATGCCCAAAATCGCCATTGCGCCGATGGGCATGGCTTTGCCGATGATGCCGGCGATGATGCCGACGAACAACGCCAAAAGGTGCCATGCGTCGGGCGATACGCCCTGCGGCACGGGTATGACGAACCAGATAATCAGCGTCAGCGCGAGCGCAACCGCCGCAGGAATTGGCTTGAAGCCCATGTTGAGTCTCCTAGTTTAAGGTATCGGGGAAATCGGATTTCAGACGACGTGTGCCTGATTTTGGCGGGAACAGGTCGTCTGAAACGTATTTTGGCAGCAGTTGTTTTTTATGTTTTTCTTTTGGGTATTTGGATCATGCGTATTTTTTGTTGCCATCTTTTTCAGACGACGTTTTCTTAAGGTTATTGGGTTTTGCCCTCTCCCTAACCCTCTCCCACGGGGAGAGGGAATAATGACGCTGAAAATTAACCGTTATCGGATTTTCTGCAAGCTGTTCCCTCTCCCGCGGGAGAGGAAGTAATGGTGCTGAAATCAACTATTATAGGATTTCCTGCAAGCCGTCCCCCTCTCCCCGTGGAAGAGAGCTAGGGAGAGGGGAAAATCTCAGGGTGCACTGTATCGTTTTCCTTGATGGCAAATCTTCCGGTAAGTTTTAGTCAGACGACGCGTGCCCGTTTTGGTGGGGAGAAGTCGTCTGAAATGTATTTGGGTGTGGTTGTTTGTCTGTTTTTCTTTTGGGTAATGCAAGTTTCATGTTGCCATCTTTTTTAGACGACGTTTCTTGAGCTTTTACGTTTTGCCCTCTCCCTAACCCTCTCCCACGGGGAGAGGGGATGATGGCGCTGAAAATCAACCGTTATCGGATCTTCTGCGATCTGTCCCCTCTACCTGCGGGAGAGGGAATAATGGTGCTGAAATCAACCGTTATCAGATTTCCTGTAATCCGTCCCCTCTCCCCGTGGGAGAGGGCTAGGGAGAGGGTTAAACCTCAGATTTAGCAGGTTCGGTTGTGAAACCCAACAAAGACTTAAATGTTGGTTCATGTCCCAACCTACGAGCATTTTTCAGACGACCTCCCATAATAGAAAAGGTCGTCTGAAACCCCGTATCGGATTAATCCTGCTCAGCAGGCAGTCCGTACTCTTCGGGGAAGGTACGCAGCGAGCTTTGCAACACGGTAACCGCGCCGTCAATCAGACCGCAGCGGCCACTTCGGGGCAGCAGTTGGCACAGGCTTTGCAAGGCGCGGAGGTCGTCTGAAGTACCGATGCCGGTATCCACACGGTTGAGCAGGCGTGAAAGTTGGAACGTGCCGCCTTTGCACGGCGGGCATTGTCCGCATGAGTTGGAGGCAAAAAATTCCACATACTCGGATACTTTACGCACCACGCTGGTTCCCTCGGAAATCACAATCATCGCGCCTGTGCCGAGGCTGGATTTGCGTTCGCGCACGGACACGAAGTCCAAAGGCACGTCCAAATCTTTCGCGGTCAGAAGCGTGTTTGACGGGCCGCCGGTGAAGACAGCTTTAAACGTGCGCCCTTCGAGCATACCGCCGCCGTGGTCGAAAATCAGCGATTGCAGGGTCGTGCCCATCGGCAGTTCGTACAGGCCCGGATTCAATACGTCGCCGGAAAGCGAGTAGAGTTTCGTGCCTGCGGCATCGCCCAAACCCAGCGATTTGTACCATTCCGCGCCTTTGGCAAGGATTTGCGGGATGTTGGCGAAGGTTTCGGTGTTGTTGATAAGGGTCGGTTCACCGTTGACACCGCTTTCGGCGGGGAACGGCGGCTTGCGGCGCGGGAACGGAAAACCGCCTTCCAACCATGAAATCACGGCGGTTTCTTCGCCGCCGATGTAGCGGCCTGAAGTTTCGACCAATTTCAGGTCTAAAGGTTTGCCTAGATAGTTTTCGATGCGGATGAACAAATCGCTTTTTTTCCATTGCTCGATGGCGGGTACGATGGAGGCAATGGATTCGGTCTGGTGCGGGTTGACATACATAATCGCTTTGTTGGCGCGGCAGGCGACGGCGGCAATCAGTACGCCTTCGATGACTTGGTGCGGCGTTTTCGCCAGCAATACGCGGTCTTTGAACGTACCCGGTTCGTCTTCGTTGGCGTTACAGACGACGTATTTGTCGCCGTGTTTGCTTTGGGCTGCGACGGCAGTCTCCCATTTGCGCCAGGTCGGGAAACCTGCGCCGCCCATGCCGCAGAGGTTGGCGTCTTGCAGCTTGGAAACGATGCTTTGAGGATCGGCAAGTGCCGCCAGCAGGCCTTCGCCGCCGCCGACTTTGCGCCACGCGGCCAAATCCGCGCCGACTTGGCGGGACGGGTGCAGTAAGTTTTGATTGGCTTGGTTCATGATTGTTGCTCCTGCAAACCGGCGTGTTCGCGCAAATCGAATTTGCCGTAGTCGGGATATAAAACGGGGGCTTTGATGTCGCTGGTCAGACCGGCGCGGGTCATTTCGCGTTGCAGATCGTGGACGTGTCCGACGCCGCCGCGCACTTTCTTCAACGGCAGGCCGCAACCGGCGGCGGCTTTACCCGCGCGGCGGCCGAAGCTGATGATGTCCAGAAGCGCGTTGCCCATCAGACGGTTGCGGCCGTGGATGCCGCCGGTTACTTCGCCGGCGCAATAGAGGCCTTCGACGCAGGTCGCGCCGTCGCCGTTGATTTCGACGCCGCCGTTTTGGTAGTGCAGGGTCGGATGAATCATCACAGGTTCGACGGCGGGGTCGATGCCGCATTTGTGGGCGACGTGGCCTAGTGTTACCAAACGGTTCAATACGTCGGGATCGTTTTCAATCAGGCGCGGCGTATCGAGGAACACGCCGACTTGTCCGTCGCGCACCACGCCGCGGCCTTCGCGGCACTCGCGCAAAATAGCGGCGGCAACGACGTCGCGCGGCTGCAATTCGTCAACGAAACGCTCGCCCAAACCGTTGACCAGTTTGGTGCCTGCGGAGCGCACGGCTTCGGAAATCAGAGCGCCCGCCAAGTGCGGCGGATGGGCGACGCCGGTCGGATGGTATTGGAAGGAATCGATATCGCGCAGTTTTGCGCCGATGCGGTATGCCATCACCAGACCGTCGGCGGTTGCGCCGTAGTGGTTGGAAGTGGCGAAACCCTGCAAATGCAGCCGTCCGCTGCCGCCGGTTGCCAAGACCACGGCTTTGGCGTGAACCAATACCAAAGAGCGTTTTTCCAAATCGT